>JAIVYC010000140.1:0-2851 GCA_048635645.1 Sulfurovum sp.
GGGGGCAAGACTGTCATAAGAGGAGCGATATTGGGGAACGCAACAATAGTCGCTGACACAGTGGAGCTCCTTCCTGGCGCAGAGATAAAAGGGAACCTTAATTATACTAGCAAGAAAAAGGCAATGGTCCATGAGGGAGCTGTTATTTTAGGAGAAACCACGCATATAATCCCCAAGGAACCTGTAAAAAAAGAGAGGTCTCCGATTACGACAAAACTATACTGGTTCACAGGCCTGTTGATCATAGGAGCACTGATGGTGTACTTTGGCCCTGACGCCTCGGTCAAGGTTGCAGATGCCATATACACCTCACCAGGGAAAAGCATTCTCCTCGGATTCGCTGGCCTTATACTCATCCCGATCGTGGCAGTGATCTTTATGGTCACCATCATAGGCATACCGCTCGCCTTACTACTCCTTGTCCTTTATGGGATCGGGCTTTATGTCAGCAGCATATTCGTAGGGCTGGTGCTTGGCAGGGAAACACTAAAGGGACTTAGCAAAAAGAAATACTCCCTATTATGGGCCCTGCTGATCGGGCTTGTGATACTGACGGCCCTAAAGAGCCTGCCGATCATAGGCGGATGGGTCAGCCTGTTGACAATACTCCTGGGAATAGGAGGGATACTCCTGGCCATCATGGAAAAAAAGACCGCGAGAAAAAGCATTAAGAAAAGATAAGCTATTCCAAAGAGAAAACAAGAAAATGCTGTTCTGGCAGAATATCATGGTCCTTTAGCAACCGGTATCCTGCCTCTTTTACTTCTTTAATAATGGTCTCCTTAGGGGTGTTGTGCCCGAACAGCCTGCGGAAACTGAAAAAACTGCCGCCCTCTTTATGCTCTATGATGGCGAGCTTCCCTTTTGGCTTTAGCACACCAGCCAGGTTCCTGAAATAGGCAACCCTGTCAGGCAGGTGGTGATAGACATTGCGCATGAAGATCAGGTCCAGGCTCTTTTCAGGAAGAGGTGGCCTGCTTTCAGTTGCAGGGATGGTCTCAAGATTGGTCAGACCCTTTTCCTGCGCATCAGCACGGATGACCTCCAAGAGCTCGGTATCAGTATCAACCGAATAGACCTTCCCCTCTTTTCCTACCTCATCGGCGAACCTGAGGGAAAAATACCCGCCCCCAGACCCGATATCAGCAATGGTCTGCCCTGGCTGCAAAGAGAGGGTCTCCAAGATCAGGTCCGGCCTGTTCTTTGGATCAGAAGCCTTTCTATTGAACATATCTGCTTTGGCTTTCTTGATCAGTTCTGTCATTTTTTCACCTTGGAAAGAGAAAAAAGTATGCGGGAGAAGGGATTCGAACCCTCGCAGCCACTAAGACACAAGGCCCTCAACCTTGCTCCTTTGACCTAACTCGGACACCCCCGCACTGGAATTACCCTATCTTATGAGGGTAGAGCTATATTTATGTATTTTCCTGTATGCTTGCTAGTCAATTGTTGCTTATTTTCGGGAGTTCAGCCTTCAGAAGACCCTCAAGCTCGCCGAGAGAGCGCGCTATCTTAGGGGTTGACTGGGATATCATGAGGTTGACTATGGAATTGCTGTTCTCACCACTCAGGCGGAAATCGGTCCTTATGCCATATATTTGCTTGTTCTTTGAATAGGCATAACCTATCTCCCAAGCGGTCCCTGAATCAACATCAGGACCGTCAAGAATGACAACAAGGAGATCTGAATCATCAATGGCATCAAGGTTCTTTCTGAAGATCTCAAGATTCATCTCGCTTGAGCCGTCAGCGCTCTCCTGGTCAGTGAGCTCCCAAGGCCAGAGAACATCAAAACCATTACTCTCAAGAAGAGACTTGACCTCAAGGCAATGACTGCGCTCAGCAACAGTGAACAATGGACCTGCCAGATACACCCTCAATATAAACAACCCCCACACCAATTTCCTTATGGAGATTTACTAAAGAGCTTGTGATATAAAAAGGATGCTCTTTTCAGTTGTTCCTTAACAACCTACGGGCATCATCTGTTAGAGAAAAGTACTTCCACTTCCTGTCAGTGTCCTCGCGCACGATAAGACCTGCCTTCAAGAGCCTATCCATGTGCTCTTTGACGGTCGGCAGGGAAAGGCCGAGCTCGCGGGAGATATCGGTCAAGGTCTTGTCCTTTTTCTGAAGGGATCTGAGGATCGAGACGCGGGACTCTGAGGAAAGGGCCTTGAAGGAATCCGTGTTCAAACGCACCTCTCTCTCATGCCCGACAGCAAGCACAAGAGCAGCTATGAGCGCAATGGCAAGGATAAAGATCGCGTATTTGGAAAGAGCTGAAAGAGGCAAGCGGGGGGATGTCTGTATGCCTCCTTCAGACTCTTTGAAAACTTCAGACGCTGAATCTCCAATCCTTGCGCTCTCCATAGCTGCCTGGGTAAATGCATCATAGAAGCCGCCTGGCGCAGTGGGTTCAGGCTGAAAAGAAGATCCTATCGCGCCGGAAGATCCTATCTCACCTGCGCCTGAAATAGAGCTTTCAATCCCTTTTTCCTGAACCTCCATAGCATATGCGATCTCTTTTCCCTGAACCTCCATAACACCAGTTCTGTAAATGGGCATTACCTGCAGGTCGCCCACAGGGTAATAGTCAAGAGACCAGTCAGATGTCTGCACGCCGAAAGAGAGGAGTCTTTCAGAGAGGGCAGCTTTTGCCTTGTCCATGTCATCCGAAGAAAGGACCATATTAGCATACACGCGGTCCTCACCGAAAGAGACATTCTCAAGCCAGAGGGAAAGATAAGGCTGGCCAAGGACAATGGTGAGCCGGTCCTTTGAGTAATAGGTATAGAAATGGCCCTCACTCGCTTCAAAGCCTGAAAGGTCGACCCTGGGGGTCTTTATC
>JAIVYC010000141.1:0-2908 GCA_048635645.1 Sulfurovum sp.
AACGTCACGGTAGACATGAGCTACGCGGGCAAAATCATATATCCTTCTCCCGTCATGGTGTATCTCTGAGGTCTTGCCATGCACAGGCCTCTCTCCTTTTACTATCTTCCCACCATATACCTGCCCGATGCACTGATGCCCCAAGCACACGCCAAGGATAGGTATCTGCTTTCCCAGTTCCTCTATCGCCTGATTTGATATTCCTGCTTCATTCGGTGTGCAGGGTCCTGGGGATACTATTATTTTCTCAGGTTGCAGCTCCATTATCCTTTCCATGTTGATCTTGTCGTTCCTATACACAATGGTCTCAGCTCCAAGCGACCCAAGATGCTGCACTAGGTTGTATGTAAATGAGTCGTAATTATCTATTAAAAGTATCATTTCTCTGCCTCTGCTGTCTCGACCGCCTCTATCAGCGCCCTTACCTTATACAAGGTCTCCTCGTATTCCTTCTCAGGCACAGAGTCAGCGACTATCCCGCCCCCTCCCTGTATGTATGCCATCCCGTTTTCAATGACCATTGTCCTTATCATTATATTGAAATCCGCCTCTCCGTTGAACTTGAAATACCCAAGAGACCCGGTATATGGCCCTCTCTCTATCGGTTCAAGCTCATCTATTATCTCCATCGCCCTGACCTTAGGGCATCCCGTGATCGTCCCGCCAGGAAAGCATGCTTTAAGCGCGTCAAAAGCATTTTTCCCTTCGAACAGTTTTCCTCTTATGTTCGATACTATATGCATGACATGCGAATATTCCTCTATCTCCATCATCTCATCAACTTCAACGCTTCCCGGCTCGCATACCCTTCCTAGGTCATTCCTTTCAAGGTCCACAAGCATGACATGTTCCGCTCTTTCCTTGATGTCTTTCAGGAATCTCTCTTTTTCAGATGCCTTTTCTTTTGGGTATGTCCCGGCTATCGGTCTTGTCTGCGCGATCCCGTTTTCCATCCTAAGGAGCCTTTCAGGTGAGCAGCTTACTATCTGGAAGTCTCCTGCATCAAGGTATCCTGCGAACGGTGAGGGGTTTATTTTTCTCAGTATCTTATAGATCCTAAGCGGGTCTTTGGTTATTTCAGCCTTGAAGCATTGCGTCAGGACTATCTGGAATGCGTCTCCTGCATAGATATACTCTTTCGCCTTTTCTATCGCCTTGATATATCCCTCTCTGGTGAAGTATTTCTCCAGTTCTATCTCTTTTCTCTGTCTGGCTTCCGGTTCTTCCATTTCAGGAGCCTTCTCTATCCTTTCCGCTGTTTCTTGCGCATCCCCTCCTACTTCCTGTATCTCCTGCGTCCCTTTCTCATGGTCGAACTCTACTATTCTCCTTGGTATCATGAACCAGGCTTCTGGGGCCTTTATCTCTTTTTTTGCGCTTCTTGGAAGTTCCTCTATGAATCTTCCCATCTCATAGCTGAAGTACCCAAAGGCCCCGCCTTTTTCCATCCTATATGCAGAGACTATCTTTTCCAGCTCTTCGAATGGGTTCCCTCCTAATATCCTCTCTTCACCGTTCTCTCTTAACACTATCTTTTTCCCTGTGCTTCTGAATTCCAGCAACGGATCAAGACAGACGTATGATCTCTCCCCGTTCCTTGCACTGTCCAGAATTAGCCCAGCCCCATCCATCTTGAGGATCTCAAATACGTCCACAGGGCTTAAGCTCGTCTTTGTCCTTGCAGTGCTTATCTCTAGACCATTATCCTGCATTTTCACTTTATTAGTCCCTTACGCGATTATTTTTGTCTGCCTTAATCTTTTTTAACTTATCTACCATCTAACTATTGATGAATATTATCAGAACGACATCCAGCACCTGCCCCAAGTGCCTTGCTCCTGTGAAAGCCGATATCCTCAGAGAAAAGGATTCCATCTACATGCAAAAGCAGTGCAAGAAACACGGCAGATTCAAAGTGCTCCTATCCAAGCATGCCGATTACTACGAACCATTGAGCGATTTCTATTTTTCCCTTGGCCTTGAAAAGCCGAAGCAGAACTATTACAATCTTGACCTTACCTCGAGATGCAATCTCAACTGCTCTATGTGCATGACGAACGCTAACAAACACCATTATCCTGAGCCCTCTCTTGATTTCATCAAGCAGGCCCTCAAAGATTTCAAGAACATGAAGATAGGTCTCTGGGGTGGTGAGCCTACCATGAGAGAAGATCTTCCTCAAATAATCCGTCTTATCCGCAGGACAGGGAATATCCCTGCCCTTTACACGAACGGCATCAGGATCGCTGATCTCTCTTATCTGAAGTCCCTGAAGGATGCCGGCCTTGAGATCGTCCATCTGCAGTTCGACGGCTTTGATGACAAGACCTATACGATATTCCGCGGCAGACCTCTTCTGAAAGAGAAGATATCTGCGATCTCAAACCTCCATTCTCTTGGGGTCCCTGTGGTATTTGAGTCAACGATCGCAAAGGGAGTGAATGAAAAGGAGGTCGGAAAGATATTTGATTTCGCCCTTACAGACCCTAATATCAAAGCAGTGCTTTTCCGTTCCTACAGCGCTCTCGGAAAGAAGGGAATACCGAAGGAGAAGAAGGTAACTACCGAGGAGCTGATCTCCCTCTTAGAGGTTCACACTTCTTCCCGCGTCTCCCTTCGATCAATGCGCAGCTTCCAGAAGCTCATGTATGTGGTTTATGACCTCTTCTCTCTTCCAAGATGCTTCTATAACCACTATTTTTTCCTTGAGCGCAAAAAGACATCTTACAGGACGGCGACAGAGATCCTGGATTTCTCCCGCATCGAACCTAGTCTTGACAGGTATTCCTCTTCAAGGTCCATCCTGGCCCTTCTATCCGCACTCCCTGCTTTCATCTCAAACTCATCTCTCTTGCGCTCTGCCGCATCTCTTTGGTTCTCAAGAAGGGTCCTGAAACGCTCTTTTACC
>JAIVYC010000142.1:0-2866 GCA_048635645.1 Sulfurovum sp.
CCGATCTGCTGAAAAGAAATAAGCTCTATTTCTCTGCTATCGAGTCAAAGACCCCTTTTCCATCAGCAGAACCAAGAACCAACTCAGAAGCGCGCTCAGGATGTGGCATCATGCCAAGGACATTGAACTCCTCATTGCATATCCCCGCAATATTATAGACAGAACCGTTCGGATTGCTTTCCTGGGTGACCTCGCCGGACTCATCACAATACCTGAAGATCACCTGATCGTTCGCTATCAGGTCTTGCAAGCCATTCTCATCAGTGTAATAGTTCCCTTCCATATGGGCGATAGGGATCCTGAGGACATCCCCCTCTTTGTATCTCTTTGTGAAAGGTGTCTTGTCATTTTCGACCCGTACATTCACGAACATACACCTGAACTCAAGACTATTGTTCTTTCTCATAGCCCCAGGCAAGAGGCCGGACTCAAGAGCGACCTGAAAGCCGTTGCAGATACCAAGAACAAGCCCACCTTCCTGTGCATACTTTTCAACAGATCTCATCACAGGAGAGAACCTTGCTATCGCGCCTGATCTCAAATAGTCGCCATAGGAGAACCCCCCAGGCAATACTATGCAGTCAAAACCAGAGACATCAGTGTCTTTATGCCAAATATACTCAGCATCCTGCCCGCAGACATTCTTGATAGCATTGTAAGAGTCTGTATCGCAATTGCTGCCAGGAAAAACAACTATTCCAAATCTCATTTTACGATCTCAAAACTGTAATCTTCGAGCACGGTATTTGCGAGAAGCCTCTCACACATCTGCTTGGCCTGTTCCTTGGCCTGCTCCTCATCAGCTACATCAATGTCCAGCTCAAGGTGTTTTCCCACTCTGACATCCCTGACATTACTGTACCCAAGCGCATCAAGCGCCTTTGACACAGCATTCCCCTGAGGGTCAAGAACGCTCTTTTTCAAAGTCGTATGGATCTTAACCAGCATTGCAGATCCTCCTTGAAAGCTTGGCATAGCTCTCATCGACCCTGCCAAGGTCAAACCTGAACCTGTCCTTGTCCAATTTCTCGCCTGTTGACACATCCCAAAGCCTGCATGAGTCAGGGGATATCTCGTCACCAAGCAATATCTCCCCGTCAAGCCTTCCGAACTCGAGCTTGAAGTCAACAAGTTTGATACCCTTTTCAAGCAGGAAGCTTGACAATACACCATTTACCTTCAGGGAGGTCTCTTTCATCTTCTCAAGCTCTTCCATGCTTGCAAGCCCCATCTCTTTTACATGCATATCATTTATCATAGGATCATGCAGTTCATCATTCTTTAAATAGAACTCAATAATAGGCTCTTTCATTTCAGTGACTTCTTTGATGCCAAGCCTCTTGACCAGGCTCCCTGCAGCAATATTCCTCACAACAGCCTCAACAGGGATCATGTCAAGGGTCTTCACGATCAAGTGCGTGTCATCCAGCTCCTTTTCAAGGTGCGTCTTTATGCCCTTGGACTCAAGAAGCCTGAAGAGCATGGCACTGATCTTCAGATTTATCTTGCCCTTATCCAGGATGGTCCCTTTCTTTTCCCCGTCAAAAGCAGTGGCTGAGTTCTTGAACTCGAACACAACAAGCTCTGGAGCGTCAGTCGAATAGACGATCTTTGCTTTTCCCTCATATAGTTTATCTTTTATTTCCATGCTGTCTCTTAATGCGGGAATTATTATAAAGCTTGTCTTTTAAATATGCATATGGCGCTGATAAGCCTGGTCGTTGTCCTTGTTGCCCTGCATATGCTGGTCATTGGATACCTGATAAGGTATCATGGAATGGTGGAGATCATAGCAGGTTATGACCCGCGCAAGGTCACAGACAAGCAAGGACTTGCAAGATGGGTCGGTGCTAATTTTCTCTTGATGGGTGTGAGCGGGTTGTTTTCCGGAGCATTGGGTCTGATTTTTTCAGAGATAGCGGGTATGTTAGCGATGATCTATTTTGCAATGATCGGGATCCTCTCTATCAGGACCTGTCTTGGATGCAAGAAATATGAGAAGACCTGAGCATGATTATATTTTCCTCTTTTTCCCCGTCTCCTTCATCGCAAGCTTTAAGCTGGTCACAGTTCTCTTGAAGGCCTCTGCTAACTCACCGATCTCGTCTTTGGAGTTGATATCTATTTCCACGTCTAACTTGCCTGTGCTTACCTCGGTCGCAGCTTTTGTCAGGGCTTTGATCGGTTTCGTGATCGTTCTTCCCAGCAGGTAGGCCAGCGCAAAAACTATTATTCCGATTAGTATACCTATCACTAGAAGCTTGTTCCTTAAATCAGTGATTAGTGCGAACGCTTTTTCTTCATCGACATATGTGATAATTGACCAGTCATTACCTTCAAAGTCCCTATACCCCTCTTCATGGCTATAAATGCTTAGGCGCTCCTTGTGGTCCTGATCATAGTCTGAAACAAACCCGCTATTGCCTTTTAAGGCTTCTCTGACAGCGAAACTATCCTCTATTTTTTCCTTTAGTATCTTGTCTTTGTAGTATTCGCTGTTAGAGAAGAGGATATTTCGGTTTTTATCGAATATTACTATCTGGCTTTCTTCCAACGCCGTATGTGGTTCAATTATCCTGCTGATCTCCTCAGAGTCAAACCTGGCAACTAGCACTCCGATCGACCTGTTTTCTTGATCTTTGGCCAGAGCTGCGAAGTAGATCACGGGATTCTTGCGTATAGGAGCTAAGCGAAAGTCACTGCCTGCGCTCACTTTATCTTGTAGAATATCCTCCCAAAACCCCTCTAATGGGTGTTGCTCCCCTATGCCTGTCCCTTCTGTATCTAGTATCCGGGTTCGATTAAGATCAAAGAAAGACATTGATTCATACCCATAGTCATCTGTCCATTCCTGCATCCTGGCGGT
>JAIVYC010000143.1:0-2815 GCA_048635645.1 Sulfurovum sp.
TATTGACATCGATCGCTACATCAGGATGATCGGGACCGTACGCAGCTTCGTCGATGGCCAGCGCCCGCTCGAAATTTTTCTTCGCGCCTTGCAGGTCTCCCAGGTCTTGCAGGACGCTACCAAGGTTATTGACACGAATTGCTACAGTAGGATGATCGGGACCGTACACAGCTTCGCCGATGGCCAGCGCACGCTCGTAGTTTTTCTTTGCGCCTTGCAGGTCTCCCAGGTCTTTCAGGACAACACCCAGGTTATTTAGATTGTCGGACACTTTTGGATCGTCCAGATGGGGGTGTATGTAATAGGGTTTCATGCCCATTGGATAGTCAAACACTATCACAGGCTCCCCATACAATTCCTCTATCTTTCTCTCGCCTTCAGGGGGTATGTCATCGCCCCATTCCAGTTTGATGCCTTGTTTGTTCAGGATATCTATCGCCTCTGTATATGATAGCCTCTTGAAAGGCAGATCTGGTATCTTGAGGTCAACCCCTAGCTCTTGAAGCTCTACCAGGCAGGTCTCTTTCACATGTTTACATATCCTGTGCATCATCTCTTCAAGCACGACCCAGGTGTCTGTCTCGTCTGCAAATGCCATCTCTATGTCCATCTGGGTTATCTCTGCCAGGTGCCTTGTCGTGTCTGAGGGCTCGGCTCTGAAGACCGGGCCTATTTCATAGACGTCTTCAAAGCATGCTATCATGAGTTCCTTATAGATCTGGGGGCTTTGCCTTAGGAATGCCTCCCTATTGAAATAGGATATCGGGAAAAGGGCTGCGCCCCCTTCAGTGGCAGTGGCTATGATCCTTGGGGTCTCTATCTCAATGAATCCCTTTGTCTCCAGATAGTCCCTTGTCGCAGTGAGTATCGCATCCCTCACGCGGAATATCGCGCCTATGTTCCTCCTGCGCAGGTCCACTACTCTTGCGTTCAGTCTTGTGTCAAAGTCGGCTGGTGTTCTGCCTGTGACATCCAGAGGAAGTCTCTCGGCAGTGTTCAGTATCTTCAGCTCGCTTGGGAGCAGTTCAAATCCGCCCGGGGCCTTCTGGTTCTTTTGTATGACCCCTTTGACTGCGACGACATACTCTTTGCCCAGCTTGCTGAATTTCTGCATGAGATCTTCAGAGGTCTTGCCTTTCTTGAAAAGGACCTGCAGTATTCCTTCCCTGTCTCTCAGGAGAAAGAACTTGACCCCTCCAAGGTCGCGGATCTCATGGACCCAGCCCATTAGCACCGCTTCTGTGTCCTTGTCTGTTATCTCGCTTGTTCTCTTTGTCCTTCTAAGATCGTTCAGTTCTTCAACCATGATTTCCACGCTTTAGACGTTCTTTGCCAGCACCCAGATGAATATCCAGAAGACCAGATACGGGTACAGCCCGTTCCCTGCCCACCATTTGAACTCTGCCTTCTCTCCTTCAAGAGAGAAGAGCTTGATAGAGCCTTTGGCGAGAGAATATAATAGTAATAGAGAAAGGGTCAATGCCTGCATGCTCTCCAGCGAAACGCTTATGAGTCCTACCACAACACCCACGAGAGTATGCACGATAAAACTTTTATCCTCTACAGTAAGATCCATGGAAAAAAAATAGGTGTAAAGGCTTAAAAACCTTTACATCCTCTTGGAAGATTGGTGGTTTTGATCTCAGGATTTCTGAAAGACCAAAGCCCAGAAGGTGTGAATATTGTTCGACTATTGGAAGACAGCCCCATATAATTTCGCAGGGATCGAGAACAGCGAGTATGAGAGCGCAAGATTCGTTGTCATTCCTGTTCCATATGACGCGACCAGCTCATATAGGTCAGGGGCGCGGTTCGGTCCCTCTGCTATCATAGATGCATCAAGGAACATGGAGCTTTTCGACCCTAAGCTAGGGGAAATATATAAGAAAGGCATCTATACACTTGACGAGATCGAACCTGTGCATGGCAGTGTTGACAAGACCCTTGAAAGGGTTGAGTTCGTGGTCAGCAAGGTCCTTGAGGATGACAAGATACCAGTCACGATAGGAGGGGAGCACTCGATCACTATTGGAGCACTGAGACCATTTAAAGATATTAGTGTGCTCCAGTTAGATGCTCATGCAGACCTTAGGGATTCCTATGAGGACTGCAGGAACTCGCATGCATGTGTGATGAGGCGGGCTCTTGAGCGCTTTGATATAGTGCAAGCAGGCATCCGTTCCTTTGATAAAGAGGAATGGGACCTGGTGCAGGAAAAGGGATTGAAATGCTTCACAAGGGACAATATTGATATTGAGCGCATCGTTGGGTCTGTAAAAGGAAAAGACCTATATGTCACCATTGATGTTGATGTCCTTGACCCTTCTGTGATGCCTGGTACAGGAACTCCTGAGCCTGACGGTCTTTCATATTCCGAGCTTGTCAATATCCTGGACGCGGTCACAAAAGAGGCAAATGTCGTGGGATTTGACTGCGTTGAGGTCCTGCCTTTGCCTGGCTCTGTTGTCTCTGAGTTCACAGCTGCAAAGCTGATATACAAGATGATGGGTTTTGTTGGAAGAAAGATGAAATAGGTGAGCCATTTCGGTCTTCAGCCTAAAAGGTTTATCAACAGAACGCATATCAGGCCTAAGGTAAATAAGCTATAATTGAACTCAGTTGGTGAAAAAGACAGAAAATGATATCCATTTTAAGACTTGGACACAGGATCGTCAGGGATAAAAGAGTATCCACGCACTTAGGGCTTGTTGCAAGGGCTTTTGGCGCTGACAAAGTGGTGTTCTCAGGGGAAAAGGACAGCTCCCTCCTGGAAAGCATCAACTCGACCTCAAAAAGGTGGGGTGGAGCGTTCAAG
>JAIVYC010000144.1:0-2843 GCA_048635645.1 Sulfurovum sp.
GTATGCTTTGAGCTCTGCATTTGTGAAAGAGTTCAAAAGGCATATCTTTGACCTGAGCATGACAGGGATCCTTCCGATGCTGACATCCAGTGTGTCCTCTTCCTTGTCATTGTACACGGATGTCATTTCAAGGTTGATCGGTGCTGAATATGTCCTGTCCCTCAGCTTGGCCTCGTGCGGATACAGCTTTCTTGTTGAGCCGTCTGCCTCTCTTATGACCGGCTCATGTATGGAGACCTTGCCAAGCTTTATTTTAAAGCCCTCAAGCTCTGGCTTTATCTCCTTTATCTCATCTACTACGCTCTGCATTCCTTTGTCTATAAAATCATTGTATGATTTTATATGATGCTTCACAAGGCCTGTTTCTTTAAAGTACGCTTCTATCAGAGGTGTGTATTTTCCATACATTCTATCACTCCTGTTTTTTTCCATTTTTTTTCAGGTATCATTGCCTTTGAGTGCGAGTGGGTCCGACGGGATTTGAACCCGCGACCCTCTGGTTAAAAGCCAGATGCTTTAGGGTGCGACAGTTTCCATATCGCATCTCCCTGCCTGAGCTACGGACCCTCCATTTTTATGCAAGCGCCCAGACCGGGACTCGAACCCGGGTCAGAGCCTCGACAGGGCTCTATGCTAGACCGCTACACTATCTGGGCATTTAGGCATGCCATGCTTCCGGGCGAGGTCCCTGTATACTGGGCCTTCTGTATCTGGCATCTTGCATACTCTATCCTATATGATTGTTGTATCATTCCATTTTATGGAAAGGAAAACCTACCCTTTCCATGAAGTTCTTCTGGTGCAAAATCTTTTTTATACAAGGATCCCGCCGCGAGGCACTCACCTTTTTTGTCTCTATTAATAACGCTCACTCTTTTATCACGATCATTAAGTGTTAGCGACGGATCAGAGTTCCCGTTTGCTTGCGCAAAACAGTACAAGCTGATACGCGGATGGCCTTAACTTCCGGGTTCGGGATGGGACCGGGTGTTTCTCCATCGCTATGGCCGCTAACTTCTTATCAGTTGACAATATAGTATATAAATCTTCCTATTCAACGAGCTTCAGGTATCTCAGAATAGGAAGATTTATATACTATATTCCTATTCAACGAGCTTCAGGTATCTCAGATCATTCTCACATGTACCCGCCCAGATCAATATGTTCACTCTAGTTATGCACCAAACTATTTAAAAACAAGGGAACACAGGATTTCCAGAGGATGGTGATCATGACGGATAAAATAACAAAGGACATGACCTTGGGTGAGGTTATTACAAAGTTCCCGCAGACAGCGAATATCATGCTGAAGTATGGGCTTCATTGCGTTGGCTGTCATGTTGCAGCATGGGAGACAATAGAGCAGGGAGCAAAAGGGCATGGATTGACCGATGCTCAGGTCGAGACAATGGTCTCTGAGATGAATTCTGCGGTTGAGGAAGGACCCGGGCCGGAAGAGTGAGTGAGGCCTATTCAGGAAGGAAGTTCTCCTGTATTTTCATTGACGGTATTGTTCCTGATCCTTCTGACATAATATCAGCCGGCAGAAGCCTTGCGCAGCTGGGCATCGCTCCTGGTTTTGCAGGGAACATCAGTCAAAGGCATCCGGGCGGTATATTGATAACCTCTGGCGGCTCTGTTCTTTCTTCCCTCTCTCCTGAGGACATTGTTCTTGTTGTCTCTTTTGAGGATGAGGTGGCAAGAGTGGTCGGAGGAAAAGAGCCAAGCTCTGAGCTTCCGATGCATTCCATGATCTATGCCTCTTTTGAATGCAACGGTATCGTGCATGAGCATGATGAACTTCTTCTTTCAAATGCAGGGAAGCTAGGGATCCCTGTTGCGGATCCTGCGCCTTATGGCACCATAGAGCTTGCTGAGAATTCCTGCCGCGCATTGCAGGACTCTGATATCATAGGACTTAAGGACCATGGCATCCTGTCGATCGGCTCGGACCTAGAACATGCCTTGTCAAACATAGTTGATAAAAGAGAAAAGATCGATAAAAGAAAAGAGTAGACAAGAGAAAGGACAAATAAGAAAAAGAATAGACAGGAAAAAGAAAAAAAACAGATAAGAAAGAAGATAGACAAGAAATATATAAGAGAAATAAAAAGATAAGAAAAAAAGCAGATAGATAAAAGAAAGCGTCTCACTCAATAAGCTTGCACTTGCTTATCGTGACATGTCTCATTGGATATATCTTGCTTGAGCTCTTGTACATCTGCGAGGCCATGCCGCCATAAAGGACCTCTTGCATGAATTGCGCGTAGTCTTTCTTTTCAGCGGACCCTTTTATAGCGTCTGCAAAGAGCTTCCTGATGAGCTTTTCTTTTGTTGTCTGGGGTTTACGGTTCGAGAGAGCAAGCACTTTCAGCCTGACCTTCCTCCCATCTCTTGTGTTCGCGGTCTGTATGGCTTCTATCTTTGCGTTCCCTCTTCTTACAAGGCTTCTTTCAAAATCTCTTGTAACCTCGACCTTTATCAGTTTTGTCTGCGCTTCAGTGCCTTTGACCGAGACTACCTTGAACGAGAGCTTCTGCCTTTGTTTCTTGATATCATGCATGTCCCCTCCAAGGTCTCCTCTGTTGATCTCAAGGATCCTTCCAAGAATATGCTCTTCCTCTGTTGCAGGGGTGGTACCTATTTTCACTGAATTAAAGAGTTCAGGAGCATATATGCTATACCACTTTTTCATTTTCCATCTATCTTTAGTTGCTTTCCTTGCCATATCAATCAACCAAAAGTTTCGCTTTTGTCAGGTCATACTTCCATGTGGGGTCCATCACGTTCTTCCTCTTATAATAGAGGGCAAGCCTTCTTATCTTGGCCTCGACAAGTGACAA
>JAIVYC010000145.1:0-2800 GCA_048635645.1 Sulfurovum sp.
GCTATTGCTCCGGATGCGCATGCAGGGCTGCTGACGAAAAATCGGTCATTTCCTGATGCTACTACAACGGTAATTCCCTGTTCTACCACCCAATTAACCTTGGCTGCCAATAGATCACTATCACAGTTCTCTCCTGGAAAGTTTCCGCCGCCTATGCTGATGCTCATCACTTTCGCGTCTGTTAGAACTGCTGCTTCCATGGCTGCCATCATATCACTATTATAACATGCGCCGGCTGCATCACATACTTTATACATATGAATCCCTGCGCCTGGTGCCACGCCTTTTGCATTAGTATCCTCACCATTCGCGGTTATTATCCCTGAAACATGCGTTCCATGCCCATGGTCATCTTCACATGTGTCTGCTCCAGCTACAAATGATTCACACTCTAGGACACTATCCTTTAACTCAGGATGGTCTGTGTCTATGCCTGTGTCCAGAACAGCTACATTTACTCCTGCTCCATCAATGCCTTGTGCCCAGACATCATCGGCACGTATCTGTATATCCGCATCTATGTCCAATATATGAAACACCCTGTCTTCTCTGACATTTTTCAATCCAGCAGCCACGCGTGCCGGGCATTTCAGGGCAGTTGCGTCATTCAACTCATGCATGATAGTGCAGCCTTTTAATCTAAAAATAAGTTTGTCTACCTTGGATGTTGTTGGTACTATTACCCTCTCACCAAGCGAAGAAAAGCCTATGGCTTTCTGCGGCAGTTCGACCCATGTATTAGCTGGTATGCCTTCTGCTGGGTTCCCACTCATTCCTGCTGCATTTGTGATTCCAGAAATTGCCAAAGTCGCTATTAAAATGGATGTCATCCAAAGTAATTTTGCCTTCATTGTATGATCGAATATAGCAACTCATATAGATAGTTTCGCGCATGGGCCGTTTATATACCCAGAATATAGACAGACCCCCTAATTCCTGGTCACTATCTTGACTATCTGCCCATCTTCCAGCTCATGTTCCTTGCCCATCTTCTTTTTTGTCCTTGCATCTACCGCTGCTATGAACCTCTCTCCTATGTCTGTGTGTATCTGGTAGGCAAGCCCGACGGGTGTGGTCCCTTTTTTCACAAGTTTCGCGTCAGGGAGTATGTTGCCTTTTTTGTCTGTATATTTGTTCTCGTCCTCCACAGGATACACTGTGATGAGCTCTAATCTTCCGATGGCTGTGTCAAGGACCTTTTGCACGCCTGTTGAGCCTATCTTTTCAAGCACGTCTTTTCGTATGAACTCAAGGGCTCGCCTTTGTTTTTCTGTCGCTTCCTTAACGACCCTAAAATCCCCTTCTCCTGGTGTGTACTCCACAAGCCCTGCTTTCTCAGCCTTTCTGAGGGCAAGCTCTGATTCTGCGCTGCATGCTATTATCTCAAGAGAGGGAAATCTCTCCTTTAGCTTCTCCAGGTTCTCAAGCGCGTTCTCTTTGTCTGCCTTGTTGGCTGCTATTATCATTGGTTTCCCTTGCTGCCTGAGGGCGGATGCGAAGCCTTCCAGTTCCTTGTCCGTCCAGGCGAGGGGTTTGTCTTTGTCAAGCCCTAGCTCAGATACTGCCGAGCGTATGTGCTCTTCTGTGAATCCAAGGCCTGAGAGGGCTTCTCCTGCGAACTTATAGAGGTCCTCTCTTTGGAACTGCACCTTGCGCGCGAACTTTTCCCATTGGCCTTTTATTATCCCTGCCAGCCAGGAGTCTATCTCTTTTTCAAGAAAGCTTATATCCTCCGCCGGGTCGTGCGTGTTCTGCCCTATTCCCTTTCCTTCAGAGTCTGTTGAGCCTGACAGGTCTATCACATGCACCAGTGCGCTTGCCTGTCTGAGGTCGTCAAGGAACTTATTGCCAAGCCCTTTTCCTTCTGACGCCCCTGGCACAAGCCCTGCCACGTCAAGCACCTGGACAGGCACAAGCCGCATTCCCTGAATGCACTTTGAGTTCTGTGGGTTGCATTTCACCCCTAGTTCCTGGCATGGACATTTTGTCCTGAAGTATGTGACCCCTATATTCGCGTCTATCGTAGTAAAAGGATAGTCTGCTATCGGGACCTCTACGAGCGTGGCTGCCGAAAAGAACGTGCTTTTTCCGCAGTTCGGTTTTCCCACGAGTCCTATATGAAGCATTCTTTTTCCCTGCCTATCATTCCTTTAGCCTGCCTGTCATTCTTTTCCCCATATCCAGCATTCCTTCCCTCTACGCATCATCCCTTTCTCTGATCTCTCGTCTCTTCTCCCTATCTATTATAAAAGGATAAATTAGTTATATTGCCTGGTCCTATTTAACTATTGAAATGAACCTTAATATCTCCCTTTGCTTCATTGATTATATTAATATCAGGGTTTAGTTTTAGGCCTTTTGCATTTTTAATTGAGAGCCTGTCTTCTAATGGCTTTTTTGGAGCGAGATGTTTTAATATTTGCACTATCCTGTCTAAAATGTGTTGCTGTTTAGCAGATTGACCTGATTTAACAAAAATATTGTTTGATATATTCTGATAATTATGCCTTTGTAGCTCAGTGGTAGAGCGTTACCTTGGTAAACTTTTCCGAATAGGTAAAGGTCGAGGGTTCAAATCCCTCCAAGGGCTTATAAGTAAGTGTGGCTGTTTTGAGTTAATACTTAAAAATAACGAAAATGAAGGATACTGCTCATTCTTTGGTACCCATACACAATTGTATTAAATGAAGCAATCTGTATCTTTTTGGTAATTGGATTTTTATATCTGCCCTTTGGGCAGGTGTTCTATATCTTTTCTCATGTTTTAGCTTTGCTCATCAATAAAGTTATAATGAATATC
>JAIVYC010000146.1:0-2794 GCA_048635645.1 Sulfurovum sp.
TGCTATTGAGAAGAAATTCAAGGACTCCAAGGGCCTTGTCAATGAGCTCTTTACCAAGGCGCGCCAGGCCCTTGATGAGGCAGAGATAAGGGTCGATAAAGTAAGAAGACGCAGAGGCATATGAGCAAATCTATTTATTCTCTCTTTCCCTCTGTTCTCTTATGAAACGCAAGCAGGCCAATAAAAATGCCTTTTCCAGATCCTTTTCTCTTGATGCCAGGTCAGGCAGCGGTTCTGTGCCTTATTCCAGAAGGAGGGAAGGGGTGCGCATGCCAGACGAATGGATCGGCTATCTTAAAAAAGAGGGCATTCCTCTCATCCTTTTTCTTGACCAGGACTCGATCTCCAAGCCAGACTCTGAAAGGCTTGATGCGGTTACCAGGAAGTTCAATGGTTTGCGTGCAAAGGTCATCGGAAAGATAAAGGGGTCTCCATCCCTATTTGAGCAGGCGCGTTCTGCAATAGCCTATTACGATGAGTTCGAAAAGAAAGCGAGCAAAGAGCTCGAAAAGAAAGGGGATAAAGAGCTTGAGAAGAAAGGGAAGCCTTTCAAGCCCCCTATTTGGGATGTGCAGCTTAAAATGAGCGATATCATCGTGGATGTTCTCTATGATGAACTGATAGAAGGGGCTCTTGACGCGGCATTCTATGCGCCAGAGAATCTGCCAAAGAGGCTTGCGAACTCCCTGCTCATCTGCTCCTATTACGCTTGCATAGCAAGAAGCTTGGACCTGCATGCAGACCTCTATTCCATACCGGATCATGCGATCGTTGCTTTGGCATCAGGCAGGAAACGCCAGTTCGTTGACCCGAGTTTCAGGGTTCATCGGGTCGAGAAGGAGAAAAAGGTGTTCAATGACAGGTACGGCGGCGGAACGATCGATTATCAGAACCCTAAAAAGATAGATTATCATGGATTGGCCAGTGCATGGAACAACAAGGCAGGGATCCTGATGGCTACAGGGAAATTAAGGGAAAGCCTTAAGGCATTCGATCTTGCGATACGCATGGACCCTGAGGATGCCGGCGCCTGGAACAATAAGGGCCTTGCCCTTTTCATGCTTGCCTCGGTCCAGGAGGAGCGCAAGCTGTTAAAGACAGCTGGTGAGCGATGCAGTGAGGCCTTGGTCGCGTTTGATCGTGCTTTGGAGTTGGCTCCTGATGATGCTGGCGCCTGGAGCAATAAAGGCATCGCTCTTTTCATGCTTGCCTCGCTTGAAGAGGAATGGGATGTATTGAGAGGGGCCATTGAGCAGTGCAATAGGGCGTTGGTCGCGTTTGATCGTGCTTTGGAGTTGGCTCCTGATGATGCGGATGCCCTGGCCAATAAGGGTCTTGTCCTTTCTATGCTTGCATCTATTGGAAAGAAGCAGCGCAGGTTCGAGGATGCTATTGAGCAGTGCAATAGGGCGTTGGTCGCGTTTGATCATGCTTTGGAGTTGGCTCCTGATGATGCGGATGCCTGGAACAATAAGGGCCTTGCCCTTTCCATGCTTGCCTCGCTTGAGGAAAAGATGAACAGGTCAGATGCCGCGAACAAAACATCTGAAAAGGCGCGTGAAGCATTGGAACAGGCATCAAAGCTGAGCAAGTGAATATGCTCTCTCTTGCTTAGGGTTTCACCTAACTATCTGGAAACATATATCAACACCCCTAACCTATCCCAATCACATGAAAAACCTCATCCTTTTCCTGTTGCTCGGGTCTTTGGTCTTTGCCTTATCTGCTGAAGAGCCTTTGGCATCTGGTGTCGCTGAGCCTTTCATACTTGAAGAGGAATACCGTCCCTCTCAGGAAAGGGCCGAGTGCGATGTCACTTCTGAGCAGATAGATTTTATCCTTTCAGAGGTTAAGGAGGATATCTCCTCTTTCCCTCTCACTGATGTCTCGCATGTCTACTGCCGTGTTTCACCTGATGGTTCGACGTATGTCAACGGCGCTCTGAGCCTGAAGAACAGAGCAGATGATATCAAGTACATGACCCTTCATTTTTCCGCTGTTTTCTCATCCTCGACAAAAGAGCTCAATTGGTATCAACTTGTCGAGGCCTATGATTTCAAGTCCTTTTTCTCTGAGCAGGAGGATTCTTCTCTTGGCTATCTCCTTAAGCAGAGACTCATAGATTCCAGCCTTGACGGCTCTGATCCTCTTGTGTGGGTCCAGGTGCGGGATTTCGACAGGGATAGGATAGAAACTCATGAACTTGTCGCAAAATGCGCCCCAGGACAAAAATGCATGCCCCAACAGGTCAAGTGCTCCTTTGACAAGGCAAAGCTTTCCTATTCTGAGAGTTTCTTTTTTGAGCCATGGTGCTCTGGTTTCATCCGTCTCAGGCTCTCTGAGGCTCGCTCTCTTGCAGGTGAGTTCGAGCATGTTTCTTTTTTCTCAGATGAGATGAGATACAATTTCCATGGAACCGCTTCCGCTAATATCGACCTGCCTGCTCTTGTCAGTGGGCTTGGAAGTGAGCATGTGCTCTGCATGGAGCATGAGTACAGGCAGGACTGCACTGGCTATTACATTCCTTCAGCCCGCTTTTCTGCATCTTCCTGGTTCTCTTATGACAGGGTTTATGCCTCTTTCCAGATAATGGGTAATGTCTCTGGCGAGTCTGTGCTTACAGCTCGTCTGAGCGGCTCTGATGCCAGCAAATATCTTGAAAGGGCAAGGCAGGATATGGCATCAGAACTCTCAGCTCTTGGCGTCTCAGTGGACATTGAGTTCACCAAAGAAGATTTGCGGCCTTATTACTCTATGGAAGAGGAGGTCTCTGCGGTGGCGGTCGCCTCTGAAG
>JAIVYC010000147.1:0-2746 GCA_048635645.1 Sulfurovum sp.
CTATCCTGACAGTAGGCTTATCTGAAGACTCCTTTATCCGGTTCACGAGCTTTTTCCAATTCTTGAGGTCTGTATCTTTTGCTGTAAGCCTGAACCTGCGCAGTATTGTCTCGCTAAGCTTTTCTTTCTCAAATACAAGAGGAACCTCATAGATCGTCTCACAGTCAGGGGAAGATATTACAGATTCTTCCTTGACATTGCAGAAGAGAGAGATCTTTCTTTTAGTGCTCTGGGACAATGCCTCCTCTGACCGCCCTATGATTATGTCAGGGTCTATCCCAACCTCTCTCAACATCTTGACAGAATGCTGGGTCGGCTTTGTTTTCTGCTCTCCAACTACCGTAAGAGCAGGCACAAGGGTCAGATGCACGAACAGGACATTCCCAGGCTCGTCAGTCTTCATCTGTCTTACAGCCTCAAGGAAAGGCAGGTTCTCTATGTCCCCTGTAGTTCCCCCTACCTCCACTATTAGTATGTCCACCTCATCCTTTTTCGCAAGCTCCTTTATCCATACTTTGATCTCGTTCGTGATATGTGGTATCACCTGAACTGTCTGGCCGAGGTAATCCCCTCTTCTTTCCTTTTCCATGACACGCTTGTATATCTTGCCTGTCGTTATGTTGTGGTCACTCGTCAGGTCTATGTTCAGGAACCTTGAGTAGTGCCCAAAGTCCATGTCCACTTCCCCGCCATCATCCAGGACAAAGACCTCTCCATGCTCTATAGGGTTCATGGTCCCGGCATCCTGGTTGAGGTAAGGGTCTATCTTTATTGCAGAAATCTTGTAACCCTTGCTTTGGAGCACGCGGCCTATGGAAGCGGCGGCTATCCCCTTGCCAAGACCGCTCATTACCCCCCCTGTCACAACTATTATCTTTACCATCAACAGCACCAACTAAAATTTATATTATCTAATAAATAGGAGCCACTATTTAATGATGCTGCTTTTTTTTGGGCGCATCTATTCCACGGTCACTGATTTCGCAAGATTTCTGGGCTTGTCAGGGTCAAGTCCGAGTTTTACAGAGACATAATAGGCAAGAAGCTGAAGAGGGACTATCTGCAGGATATGGCCTATTTTTTGCTCATGCTTTGGGAGCTCTATCACATGATCAGCGATCTTTGCAGCGTTATGATCTCCCTTTTCCGCTATTGCCAGCACCTGCGCTCCCCTTGCCTTTATCTCATTTATGTTCCCTATGATCTTTGGATGCGTCCCATCCTTTGGGAGCAATGCTATGACAGGCGTCCCGTCCTCTATAAGGGCTATAGGACCGTGCTTGAGCTCTCCTGCCGGGAAACCCTCAGCATGTATATAAGAGATCTCCTTTAATTTCAAGGCCCCTTCCATTGCTATAGGATATGAGCGTCCTCTTCCAATGAAATAGACATGCTTTTTCGCGGTGTAGTCCTCAGCGATCTCCTGTATCCTGCTCTCGCATGCTTCAATGGTCTGCTCAAGGAGCTTTGGCATCTTAAGCAGCTCTTTTTCAATGCAGGTCTCAATGCCTTTTTCCTCTGCAAGATAATGCACAAGAAGTGCCAAGGCGACCGACTGGGTGGTGAAGGTCTTTGTCGCGACAACGCTTATCTCAGGTCCTGCATAAGTATATAGGACATGGTCGGCTTCTCTTGTGATAGTGCTCCCAACCACGTTCGTAAGCGCTATTATCCTTGCGCCCTTTTCTTTCGCTTTTTTTATCGCTTTCAGGGTATCCGCGGTCTCACCTGACTGGGAGATGGCAAGGACGAAATCCCCTTTCTTTATTATCTGTGCAAGACTTTCCTGGAACTCAGAGGAGATCTCGACCTCTATAGGTATCTTCAGTATGTTCTCAAAGAGGTACTTCGCGGTCGAGGCTGCATGATATGATGTCCCGCAGGCAACCGCATACAAGCGTTTTATTCCTTTGAGTTCCCGTGCCACTTTCCTTATTTCCTCTCTGCTCTTCAGGGTCTCTGCGATGGACTCAGGCTGCTCTTTTATCTCTTTAAGGGCGAAATGGTCATACCCTCCTTTTTCGGCCTGTTCAGAGTTCCAGGCTATCTCCTGCGGTTTTATTTCTATACTTTCACCATTGAAATTCCTGAGCTCTATCCCATCCTTGGTCAATAGGGCATATTCCCTGTCCTGCATTATCACGGCTTTTTTCGTCCTGTGAAGGAACGCTGGCATATCAGAGGCCGCAAAGAACTCGTTCTCACCCAGGCCAAGCACAAGAGGGCTGAAGTTCCTAGCTGCGAGCAGCTTGCCCTTTTCTTTTCCGGAAGCAACAATGATGGCATAAGAGCCCTTGAGCTTTTTCGCAGTCATTTCAAAGGCCTTCTCAAGACCCTTGTCAATATGCTCTTCCATAAGATGGACTATCACTTCACTGTCAGTATCAGAGCGGAACTTGTGCCCTCTATCCTCAAGCTCCTCCCTAAGCTCAAGATAGTTCTCTATTATCCCATTATGGGCAAGCGCTATCTGCTCTTTGCAATCCATATGGGGATGGGCGTTCCTTTTGGATGGCTTTCCATGAGTTGCCCATCTGGTGTGCGACAGGCCGGCGAAACCCTCCTGTTTGGCCAGGTTCGCCTTTTTGTCAACCTCGTCTATCTTGCCGACATCTTTCCTCAGGGAGATATTCCCTTTCTCAGACATAATAGCTATACCTGCAGAATCGTATCCCCTATATTCGAGCTTCTTAAGACACTCCAAAAGAATCGGAGCTGCCTTTTTGTTCCCAACATAACCTACGAT
>JAIVYC010000148.1:0-2698 GCA_048635645.1 Sulfurovum sp.
GTCACATCCACTGTGTTAAGCAGCGTCTCGTCCATCACTGCCACAAGGTCAGGGTGAGTGATGTATCCTCTGGTAAGTATCCTCTTATCATCTATCCTTACAAAGCTCATTATCGGCGCTCCCCGTCTTTCAGCGCCGTATATCGCAAAATCCTGGGTCTCTTTCCCCTCTAGAAAGCATGCTCTTGCGATTATCCTCGCGGCTGTCTTTGCCCCTTGTCCGCCTCTGCCGTGTATTCTCACGCCATACATCAATAGCCCCCTATCTTTTTCGGATAGATAAATCTATCTGCTCTCAAATCTCTCTTTGCTTTTCTTCGCAAGTTCTAATATCAGTTCCTGTATCTCCGTTTCTTCCAGGCTGTCTGCTCCGACCGGGATGTTGCTTGTGTATACGACCCTTTTCCCTCTGGCCAGTCCCTCTCTTGTTACCGTGTCAACTCCTGCGGCTTTGAGCTCTGTCAGCACGATGTCCTCTTGCCCTGGTTTTTTTCTCAGGTCTCGCACAAGCTTCGCCCGGTTCCCAAGGTTCGGCGAATACCCGGTGACCTCGCATTCATATCTCTCTTCTAAATAGGGTATGATGTTTCTCTTCAGTATCCTTGCGTTCGCCGTATACGTCAGGAAAACCCGTTCATTCCTGATCGTCTCAAGAGGTCTTGGCCTGAACACTGTCCTTATGATCGGCATCTCTTTTCTTTTTCTGATGATTTTTTCTATTTTTTCTATCTTCCCCTTGCTTGCGGCCGGTTCTTCGCACATGCTTATGAACGCAGCATCTGATATCGCATATCTGTATGGTGTCATGTATTTGTCCAATACACTGAGTTTCTGCATCGCTCCTATGATCAGGAGTCTTGTCTCGCATTTCTCGCTCGGCACTATGTCTCCTGAGCCTTCTATTATCGCGAATTTTTTTCCTGTTCTGTTCGCAATGGCGGTTCCTTGCGCAAGATTGTTCCCTATTGTTTTTCCTGAGAGTCCTGAGCCGCATCTTTTGCATCCTATCGCGAGCACGTTCGCGGTAAGTGCGTCTTCCCAGCAGTCGCTTGCGGCATGCTTGCCTTTTTCCGCCTGTGCAAGCAGGTATTCAGGGGTTATCTTTGTTTTTTCTCCGTCTATGATCTCTGGTTTTTCAGGCCCCCCTCTTCCCATTGTTATGACCAGCGGGTCATGGTCGCTCCTTTTGAGCAGTCTGCATGCGTATGCTGAGAACGCGGTTTTGCCGACTCGTTTCCCTGTCCCTATTATCTGCATCGAGGGCATCTCAAGGCTTTTTGTCTCTTGCACGGCTTCAAAAAGGAAGTCAGCTCCTTCATAGTCTGCAAAGTTCCTGAGAGCTATCTCTGCTATCTTGAATCTTTTGTGGGTTAGAAGTATCGGGTCTCCGCTCATGTCAAGCACTCTTTCTATTTTGTGCTCTTGTATCGCTGATTCAAGGGTCTCTAGCAGGTTTTTCCCTGCCTTGAGCAATGGGACGCCATAATCGCTATTTCCATTGATGGTCTTTTCATCTCCTCCTACCAGTAGCGCAAGGGCTATTTCTTTCCGATTCCCTATCTCCTGCTTTATGACCGGCGGGTAGTGTTCCCCGTCTATCAATGCGATGGTTTTTTTCATTTCAATTCCCTTACTATCATGATACCTGCCAGCCCTGCTGCCAATACCCCGCTGGCAAGGTTTGCGCATGCAGCGCCTATGATACTATATTGGGGTATCAATATTATATTTGCTATGATGTCAAATCCCAGCACCACAAGGAATATCCATGCTGCTGTATATGGCTTCCCAAGACCCTGCAGCGCGCTTGCAAATATCTTGTAGAGTCCTATGAAGAAGCTGCTTGCAAGCAGTATCCTTAATGCAGGCGCGGCCCCGATATACTCGCTTCCAAAGAACACTCCTATAAAGAACCCTGGGAATGCTCCTATCAGAACTATCCCCGGGAGTATCAGGATGAAAGCGAATTTCAGGGCGTTCTTCAGGTGCTCTCGTGCCTTGCTATGATCTCCTGACACTTCAGGCAGGACCACAGCGCTTATGGCCATGAATGCTATCAGGGGTATCCTTGCTATCGGCCCTGCGGCATTATAGAGGCCTATCACTCCGAGCCCGACCCAGAATGTGAGGAGTATGGTGTCAAGGTTCATTATGAACCCGTCTATGATCCTTGTCATTGATATCGGGATGAAATAGTGCATCAGTCCTCTTGCCCCTCTCTTATCGCCATTTTCTATCCTCACGCGTCTTCTTGTGTATGCTAATGCGATCACCCCTCCTGCAAGCCCCGCAAGCAGCGCGCCTCCGATGCTATACCCCAAATATATCGATACAACAAGAAAAGCGAATTTCCCTGCCTGCTCAATGACCTGGGATTTCCCGAATTCCCTCATCCGTTTCGTCCCTTGCAGCCAGCCCCTGTCCACTGCCACAAGCATGATCACTGGAAAGCTCAGAGCTATTATCCCCAGATACCTGAAAAGCCCGCCAAGCCCGAATTGCGCCTCAATGAGAGGCGTTGCCAGCACCAGCAATACACCAAGCCCTATCCCTATCCTTGGGAACAGCCATAAAGCGCTCCGGTAGATCTCTTTTGCATTTCTCCCGTCAGCCACGAACTTGGCGATCGCTGCAGGCGCTGAGGACATGAACACGAGCACTGTCATGTTCAGTATGGCAAGCATGACGCTCAGCAAGTC
>JAIVYC010000149.1:0-2743 GCA_048635645.1 Sulfurovum sp.
AACCAGGCCATAACTATGGTTTCAGGTAGGCCAGTGATCGATCTTGCCAAATGCACTCTCTGCTACTGCTGCAATGAGCTTTGTCAGTCTGGCGCTTGCGGACTTGAAAAGGCATTTCCTGTCTTTCTTGATAAGGGCACACCGCGCGTTCAGATCGACCTTCAAAAAGACAATTTAGAGCAACTGGCAGGATCTTTGCCGATCAGACCGGTTTTCCTTGATTTCAAGGTATCTGAAGGGGATATCAAAGGACGCAATGGCAGGAGTATCCTGACGTTTTTAAATGCATTGAAAAGAAGAGGGGTGCCTTTCACCATCTCCTCTCCGCTGCCAAGGTGTCTGTTCAAGGTCGGCTATTCTCTTGCCCTAAAATACGCCCCTCCTGTTTCCTGTGAGAACTGCTATAACTTATGCTCTTCAGAAGAAGGATCTGAACTTTGCAAGCATGCTAATGCAAAGACTGTAGAGTTGTCTTCAGGAAGGTATTTCATTCCAAAACCGAATTTTGAGTTCTCTGAATGCATTTCTTGCAGGTTCAGGAAGGACTGTTATGGCATCTGTCCTTTGCAGTTGATAAAAGAATAAGCTTCAGAAAGACTAATAACATTTCTCATCAAAGAATAACCAAATGATTATCCATCCAAACGTTCATCTTGGCGAAGGCCATGAGATATCTGATTTCTGCATTTTGGGCGAGCCTCCAAGAGGAAGGAAACTAGGGGAGGTTCCTCTCTCAATAGGTTCAAACGCAAGGGTCCGCTCTCACACTGTGATATACGCGGGTAACCGGATAGGCAATGATTTCCAGACAGGTCATTCCGTGGTCATCAGAGAGAACAACCAGATAGGGGACAAGGTCAGCATCGGAACTCTTGCAGCCCTTGAGCATGAGAATAGGATAGGCAATAACGTCAGGATACACACAGCAGCTATCATCGGCGAGTATGTCACTCTTGAGGACAACACTTGGATAGGCCCTCGCACTATCTTCCTGAACGACCCGCACCCACCTTGCCCAAGATACAGGGAGTGCGTTGGCGCACCCATAGTCAAAAAGAACGCAAAGATAGGCGCTAATTCAACGATACTCCCAGGGGTCACGATAGGTAAAGGCGCGATGGTCGGCTCAGGCTCTGTTGTCACAAAGGATGTCCCTGAGGGTACAGTGGTTCTCGGCAATCCCGCGCGGATCGTCAAAAAAGTTTCAGAGCTTAAGTGTTTCAAGGGATTCTATGAGCGGCCTTATGAGTGGGAAGAATAGTCTTCTCTCAGGCAATCAGGCTGTTGCCCGTGGCGCGATAGAGGCAGGCATAGGTTTCGCCTCCTCATACCCTGGAACACCAGCGACAGGTATCCAGCAATATCTGATAGAGAATTCCAAAGAGTACAACCTCCACGCAGAATGGTCTGTGAATGAAAAAGTAGCCCTTGAGTCAGCCATCGGCGCTTCCCTTGCAGGCACCAGAAGCATTGTCTCAATGAAGAATGTCGGCCTTAACGTGGCTGCAGACCCTCTCTTCTCTCTCTCTTACACAGGAGTGAACGCCGGTCTTGTGATCGCTGTCTCAGATGACCCTGGCTCTTTTTCTTCTCAGAGCGAGCAGGACTCAAGGAGTTATGCGCAGGCATCATGCATTCCCTGCCTCGAACCATCCTCCCCCCAGGAGGCAAAGGATATGGCCTTTGAGGCCTTTGAGCTTAGCGAGCGCTTTGACATCCCTGTCCTCCTGAGGCTTACCTCTTCTCTCTCCTATTCAAAGGCCATCGTCTCCTTAGGCCAAGTCTCCAGCACCCAGAAAGACATCTCTCTTCCTCTTGAGAAGTATGTGATGCTACCTCAACATGCCATCAAGCGACATAAGCTCCTTCTCGAAAAACAATCGGATCTCCTGAACTATTCAGAGAGCTCTCATTTCAACTCTCTCTCAAAGAAGACCCGCAATTCCCTCATCTCCTCTGGCATGCCCTTTTCCAATACCATGCAACTCCTTTCTGATCAGGATCTCCTGGAGCATTTTTCGCTCCTGAAGCTGGGTATCATAAATCCTCTTCCCTCCTCTCTCATTAAAGACCGGGTGGAATCTTCAGACAAGACCCTTGTAATAGAAGAGCTCACTCCTTTGATCGAACGATTTTCCAGGAACTTCGGCCATGTCCATGGCAGGGACTTTTTCCCCTCCTCAGGCGAGTTTTCTCCTGACGTGATCCTGGATGGACTTAACTCTTGTTTCTCTCTTGGCCTTTCCCTCCCCTCATCTCAACCCCTTCCTTCAGAAACTCCTTTCATGTGCCCTGGCTGTCCTCACAGGGCCCTCTATTTCTCTTTGAACAAGCTTGACAACACCCTGGTCGCCGGTGACATCGGCTGCTACACCCTCGGCGCCCTTCCCCCTCTCTCTGCGATAAAGACCCAGCTCTGCATGGGCTCAAGCATCGGCCAGGCCGCGGGCATGTATCATTCCGGAGTCCATCAGCGCCCTATAGCGGTCATCGGTGATTCCACTTTTCTTCACTCAGGAGTTCCTTCCCTGATAAATGCCGTCTATACTGGCTCAAGGATCATGATCATGATCATGGACAACAGCTCAAGCGCCATGACAGGCTTCCAACCCACTCCTGCAAGCGGGAAGGATCCTCTCGGCAGGCCTGCGCCTGAGGTTTCCATTCCTGACCTATGTCTTTCCTGCGGTGCAAGCTCAGTGATCACAGTGGACCCTTATGACATAGACTCCACTCTTGAAGC
>JAIVYC010000150.1:0-2739 GCA_048635645.1 Sulfurovum sp.
ATGAATCTGTCAGGGTACTCTGAGAATGCCTTATAGATCCGATCGTTCGATATCTCAAAGCACTTCTGCTTTATGATATCATTGAGCGGGAAGATAACCCCCTTTTGTATCCCGCCGTCATCGAACTTTTTAAGAAGGGTCTTGGTAGACATCCTGTGCCCATCCTGGTCAATGCCCAGATGGCAGTGAGCATCCTGTATCTTTGCATCATCCAGTCTCTCATAGACCTCTATCGAGCCGGTATTCACGAAAAATTCTGCCCACTTAAACAAAGAACTCACCTACTTTAAACTCTTGCGCAAGTCACGGATTATACTCTTGGCCTCATCCTTTATCGCAAGCCCGAAACCGATACCTACCGCAAGCGCGAAAGCGAATATTACAGAGCCAAAGAACAGGAGCAAAAGGCTTTTTGCAAGAGAGACGTTCACGCCTATCTGTTCTATAGCTATAAGGCCGACCACAAAGATTATCGCCCATCTGATGATATTTGCGACCACACCTATCCCTGCGGCTTTGATGTCCTTTGCCCTTTCCGCGGCATAATCCGCTGCTATGATACCAAAGAGCATCATGATTATCGCAGCTATGAGATTTGGAAGCCACAAGACCACACTGCGAAGGAAGACAGAGACGACCCCTACCTCCACGAGATCAACAGCCCTGCTCAGGAAGATTATGAACACATACCAGGTCGCGATAGTGCCGAAAAGCTTTGAAAGGCTAACAGGACCAAGAGAGTCATCAAGGTCCTCTCGCCTGAGCCTCTTGTCAAGATTTATCTTGTATAATACACTGCGGACCAGGCTTCCGACCCCAAGGGCAAAGACATAACCAATAACGACAACGATCCCTGCACTGATGATACCTGGAAGCACGCTTATGAAATTCTCTGTCAGAATCAGGATCGACACGTATAAACGCTGCCAGACTATCTGCGCAATACCCTCAAGCATATAGGTAGATAAAGTCAGAACTGCTTATAAGTGTTGTGTTTTTTAACCTGGTTCAATCAGCCGGCGGCAGGTCAAGAAGAGTGTCCCTAAGAGAGGGCAGTTCTTTCCCAAGCTTTTCAGAATACTTTATCGCGAGTTCGGCGCACACATCAGATGGAAGCTTTTCCGTGAGAGAATAGCCTCTTCTTTTTACATCGGATATCAGCTCATCAGAGACCGTGCGCTTGTTCTGATACATCCTTTTCACCGGGTTCAAAAGGACATTATATCTTTTTGGTATGCGCGGCTTCACGAACTTATATAGGGCCTTCACGTAATTGCAGACCGCCTTGTTGTCAAGGCCATTCTTAGCGGCCTCATACTGGAGGATATTGTGCAGGTAATTCGCTGGAGGCACAAAGACGACACCGTCCTCAAGCTTGAAAGGATCTTTTATCCCTGCTTTGCAAGGCATTATAGAGAGCTTTGGGTCAGAGACCTTGTGCAAGAGGAACTTCAAGAGCAAGGACGCGCCCATGATATACTTTGGATAGTTCATGTCCATGCCCCTATACTCAATGGTCCCAAGCTTATTGATCTTTATGGGATTCCAGGCATAATCAAGCTTGCTTTTAGCCGCTATATCCTCGCTTGACTGGCCAGAGAAAGACGCCAGCTTGTGCCATTTCTCATAACGGTAGAATATGCTTTTCATAAGCTCCTCATATGAGTGCGTGTAAGGCTGAAGCCCGCCGAACTCCTTGAGGTTGGTGTAGGCGCCATCGATACCTATAGCCTCACCGCCTCTGTACACCACGACCCTTGAATCCTTTGCGACATAACTGCCATTGAAAAAGGGAGAGGACTGAAGGATAGTTATGAACGCAGGGTCAGCGGCTATCAGTGCATTATGCTGGTTCAAAATGACCTGCCGGTCATCCTTGTGAGGGATTATCTGAAGGAACTTGCTGACCTCATTGAAGATATTTCCTGAAAGGGAATAGTGGAAGTGGAAGCCAGCGCAGCTTGCCGCGAGAAGCATCCTGTTAGTGCCTACGATCTGGCGCTTCACAACATACCAGCCAGTGTTCCTTAATTTAGGCTGGAATTCCCCGATATAGTTCGCAAGCGGATACACGTAACAATTGAGCTTTCTCGCGGTCTTGATGACATCAGAAAGGGTCGAGACCATCTCAAGAAAGGCCCTTTGCAGGTCAGCGTAAGGAGAGGTGCCGAACTCAAGCATGTTCATTGAGGACTCCTCTCTTGCAGGGAGCTCCCTCGCTAAGCATACATCTATCAGGTCATCCACCTTGAACTCAGAGACCCTGCCATTGGAATCCAGGATAAAGGTCTCAAATTCGAGGCCTACCAGGGTCTCAGCCTTTTTCTTGAAGAGGGGTTCCATGGGTTTTTCCAATACTTAGGATGTTTTAAGCCTTTTTATGGGGGCTATTTAAGAACCCTGAGGCGCTGGATATTAGGGAGTCTTTCAGCTCTTTTATTGACCTGGTCTCAAGGCTGAGCGATGATAGGAACCGCTCAATGCGGGAAAGGACAAGCAAATCCAGGTCAAGCCTTTCCTTTGAATAGCCTATCTTTGCTCCTGGTTTGCATATTTTCCTTCCGAGACTGGTGCGTGAGCCTTTGAATGAGACATCCCAGCCAGGGGAGATGTTTGGTGATGCCAGTTCTGGCAGTTCCGGTGGGGGAGGAGCTTTACCAGTAGCTCTTATTATCTGCCTGATTGTTATACTGGGATTACTGTATCATGGCCGCCGCAGCGAGATGCGCTTGCTTAATG
>JAIVYC010000151.1:0-2712 GCA_048635645.1 Sulfurovum sp.
CCCAGAATAACTTGCATATCAAGCTCATCATGGCAATGCTTTTTCAACAATTCTAACAAACCCCAACGTCTGCCACTTTCATCAAATACGTCACAATTTGACTTCACTCGAGACAGCCAATAGACTCCCTGTTCATTCAGTTCTTTGAATTCCTTCAGAGCGAAATATCCCAGGTCTCTTATCTGCAACGCTCCCTTGGGCAGCTTCTCAAGCTGAAAACTTCGATCATGTTCTCGCCCTGGACGCAAGTATGGACCAGCGAGTTTCCCTGTGTTCAAGTCCAGACGTACCTGCATCTTAACCGACGAACTAGTGTTCTTGCTACTGCTGCCACCGCAGCCTGCCCAGACCACCGCCAACTCATCTGGCAATGTAACTATGCTGCTATCCTGTAGGTGTACCCCATTGAATCTCGCCAGTATGGGGATTGTCACTGGTTCGGCAGCTATCACCGTACTCACTGCTGTCTCCAATACCTTCTGCAGACAGTCAGATGCTTGGGAGGTGAATCGCTTACTCAATCCTGGTAGACTGATCTGTATACCCAAGGTAGATGCTGTCTGACAAAGCTCCTCAAGTGTAGCTTCCGGATCGCTTAGCCAACCAAAGACAAGGGTCTGGACAAAACTACTGCCACTCAACTTTCGCTGTCTCTGTATGAATTTTGTCTCACGACCTATGATGTTTGAACTCTCTGTCAGAATATCTTGCATTCCTTCTGTCACTTGTGTTAGAATACTCATGGGAAATCTCCTTCGGATAATGGGTTATTGTGTTTTTCTCATTTCATTATACCACAGAGATTTCCCTTCTTCATCTCTTAAGTTAATACACATGGGGCACGCCGCGCCCTATACTTACCCCCAGAAACTAGACCACAAGTTAAGGTGGATCTGAGGTATAATATCTCGCAGCCAAAACTTGTGGAGGAAGCATATGTCAGTAAAACGCAGACGTCATAGTCCAGGATTCAAGTTCAGAGTAGCTTTAGAGGCAGCAAAAGAGCAGCGAACTATCAGTCAGTTGTCCAGTGAATTCAGTCTTCATCCCACTCAGATCAGCGATTGGAAGAAGCAGCTTCTGGAAAAGGGGAAAACCGTATTCCAGTCCAATGGAAAGGACAAGTTACAGATTGTTCAGGAATCAGAATTATATGAACAGATCGGTCGCCTCAAGATGGAACTGGAATGGATTAAAAAAAAAGCTGCCTTCTTCAGTTGATGACAAACGTGGTCTTATTGAACCAGATCATCCTGTCCTGAGTGTCAGACGACAGTGTGAACTCATAGGACTGAACCGCGGTACATATTACTATGAGCCAGCAAAGGAGACTCCGCTGAATCTGACTCTCATGCGCTTGCTAGATGAGCAGTATATGAAAACTCCTTTCTACGGATATCCAAAGATGACTGAATACCTGAGAAGCCAGGCTTATTGGGTCAATCCCAAGCGGACAGCCCGATTGATGAGAGTTATGGGATTACAGGCAGTAGTACCCAAAAGACGCATGACCAGGAGCAATCCTGACCATAAGGTCTATCCATACCTGCTGCGCAATGTGCCCATCACCAGAGCCGATCAGGTCTGGAGCACTGACATTACATACGTGCCTATGAAACAAGGATTCATGTATCTTGTGGCAATTCTGGACTGGTTCAGTCGCTATGTCCTGTCCTGGCAGCTATCCAACACGTTGGACAATAACTTCTGTCTCAAGGCTTTAGAGAGAGCACTTGAGCATAGAAAGCCAGAGATATTCAACACAGATCAGGGCGTTCAATTTACATCACACAGTTTCACAGAACGTCTGGAATCCGCTGAGGTGAAGATCAGCATGGACGGCCGCGGTCGTGTATTTGACAACATCTTCATCGAACGACTATGGAGAACCGTCAAGTATGAGAACATCTATCTCAAGAATTATTCCACTGTGATAGGACTGGAACAGGGACTGGGTCAATACTTCCAGTTCTACAACAATGAGCGATTCCATCAAAGCCTTGATTACAAAACGCCAACTCAGGTCTATTATGATTGTCAAAGAACTACAGATTCAGATGGTTAATGATCCACCTTATTTTTGTCAATTTTTGGTCTTGACAATGGGGGTAACTATAGTAACTTTGATAAAATGAAACTCACCGCAGAGACACAGAGAACGCAGAGAGAAAAAGAGGAGGAAACATAAAATTTCCCTTTCTCCGTGTTCCCTCTGCGATCTCTGCGCCTCTGCGGTGAAAAACATACAGTGCCGCGGCTAATCAGAGGCAGGCTCTTTATGTTAGCCAACAATATTTCTACTTGCTTTTTATCCTGTTCCAATAGTATAATCATGATCATGATCATCATCATCACGAAGACTCGGGTAAATCTGTGTGTTATTCTTAGATGAGAGAAGGAGATCGGATTATGTTAAAAGTTGGGGTTGTCGGTCTGGGACGAGGAATGAATTTGTTGAATGTGTTCGCCCTGCATAAAGAGGCGAAAATCGTGGCGGTCTGCGATATTGTGCCCGAACGCGCTGAGAGGTATAGTCGCAGACTGCACGTGCCAGCGTTCACGTCGGCCGCAGAGATGTACAAAGCGGTTGATATTGACGTGGTGGACATTGCCACGCCGACCTTTTTGCACGCGCCCATGACGATCGAGGCCGCCGAGGCCGGTGATGTGGAGAGCTGGCTGGGGCCGCTGTGGAACAACTTAGCCGGGACC
>JAIVYC010000152.1:0-2709 GCA_048635645.1 Sulfurovum sp.
CTTAGTGTTGTCTTGACGCCTATCTGCTGTCCTTTCCTTATCGAGAAAGAAGGCTCGGTGACCTTTGACAGGGTTCTGACCGGTTTTGCTCCGGTTATGCTTTTGAGCAGAGCTTCTGCCTTGGCAAGCTTGTCGCCTGACTCTCCTACTCCTATGTTCACTGTTACTTTGTGGATCCTTATTTCTTTCATTCCATTTCCTCGCCTGTTATGAAAATATACTTCTTGACGGTCTTTTGTTCGCCTTCTTCGCTCTTGAGGGTCACGATATTTCCGGATATTTTTTCTATCTTGCCTGAAAGGCCTGCCTTGTTTCCTCCTGTGATCATCGCCTCTTCTCCTTCTTTGAATTCCTTCCGTCCTATTACCTTGCCTTCACTGAGATCGAACTCAAGTGTATCGCCCATCTTGTATTTCTGGTCTGAAATGATCGTTCTTCCGTCATGAAAGCCATACTGTGCCTTACCCTTCGGGAGGGTCGTCATCTTCGTTATCTTAAGCAGTTTCTTGCCTGCGGATCCTGGGGATATCTCTTTGGGTGTGATGCCACCCGGGATTGGAAGCATGCGGTAGTTGTCTTGCGTTTCTTTGAAGGTCACTACGTCCATGAGCCCAATAGGGAATGCATAGTCCTTCACTTGTTTACCGTCAACAAGAACACCATTCGTACGGAGGAGGGTCTTTGCTTCGCCAAGCGTATCAGTTATCTTCAGCGAGTCCCTGATGATCATTCCAAGCGGAAGGCATGCGCTTTTCTTGTGGGGTCCTGGCCTTGGCGTTATTGTCCAGACCAATCGTTTCCTGGAGATCGGCCATTTCTTTGGAGCTCTTTCTCGTTTCAAATGCATCTTTTACACCTTCTTTTCCGGGAATCTTCTCGGATCTTCCTTGAACTTGACTATCAGGACGTTCGACGGGTCTATTGGTTTCATCACTTCGTTCCCATCCGTCCTCTTGACACTTATGCCTTTGACATATATCTTGCAGCTCACCATATCCACTAATTCCACGTGACCTGATTGTTTCCTGTTCTTTCCCCTGAGGAGCTTTACTTCGTCTCCTTTCCTTACTGGGGCTGAATTTCTCTTTTTCTCTGTCTTCAATTCTTTTGACAGTGGCGCTGAGAGTAGTTTTTTTCTTGCGTGAAGTGGTGCGTTTATCCTTGCCTTTCTTTGCTTCCGCACCTGTGCGCTTGAAAACCACTTTTTTGAGTATTCTTTTCTCATAATTATCACTTTAGACTATGATACTTGCCGAGGACGAAAGTCCTGGCCATTTATTCACTGCTTCCCTTGCTATAGCTCCTTTTATCTCGGTCCCTTTCGGGTCGCCGTCTCCTGTCACCACTATCGCTGCATTGTCTTCGAATTTTACTCTGCTGCCATCTGCGCGCCTGTATTCTTTTCTCTGTCTTATCACTATTGCCTGGACCACTGTTTTCCTTATGTCCGGGGCACCCTTGACCACTGAGCAGAATATCATGTCCCCGGTGCCTGCTGCGGGTATCCTTCTTCTTTTTCCTTTGAATCCCTGGACAGCTACAATGCGCAGGAGCCTGGCCCCTGTATTGTCTGCGCATTTTAGGACTGCACCGTATGGAAGGGACCGTGATGCGGTCTTTACTGATCTTGATTTTACTTTTGCGATCCTGCTAACCATTTCATTCCTCTTTGCTTATTACCACGAAGGACTTGGTCTTGCTTATCGGCCTGCATTCCATTATTTTCACTTTGTCTCCTTTCTTCGCATTTATACAGGACGGATTGTGAGCCGCGATCTTTGTTGATTTCAGGGCATATCTCTCGTATTTTGATATGTATCTCGTTAGAGGTCGCAGTACCTTGACCGTTAAAGGCATCTTGTCTGAGATAACTATACCTTCTATCACAGCTCCGCGTGTTCCTATGCTTCCATGCTTCGGGCAGTTCTTGTCATTGCATTCCATTTTTACCACTTTTTTATCCTATCTTGAGGTCTTGCCTTGAGGAGAGCGCCGTCCACCTGCACGCTTTTCTCATGGAGTTGGAACTCCAGAGTGCATATGTCTTTCTGCAAAGACACTTCACCTTTGTCTGTTTCCAGTTTTATCGTGTTCATTGTTTCTCCTATGACCTTTCCTTCGAGCCCCACGAGCGATTCATTGGTGGATGCCACCACTTTCACTCTCAGCCCGATGAGCTCATGCTGTATGAGGTTCCGAGGGGTTATCAATTACCTGACCTCGATCATGCCTTCTGAGAACCCCAGTTTTATCAGGATCTCCTTGACACGGGACTTGTGATCTCCTTGGAGCTCTATATGCTCGTCCTTTGCAGTACCCCCGCAGGCGCATTTTGCCTTTAGGTCTTTTGCGATTCGTCTGAGCTTTATGTCTTTGTCAAAGCCTTCGATGATGGTCGAAAGCTTCCCATACTTTCTTTTCACTGTATACACCTTTATCTGCTGGGATTCACGCGATATTTCATCGCATACGCAGATTTCTTTTGGAAGACCGCAGGTCTCGCAGATCTCAGGCATGCTTTGCGTTTACCTCTGCCGGTTTTCTTGATTTCGTCTCTGTGTTTATCGTATGGATCCTCGCGATTGTACGCCTGATCTCCTTCAGGCGCCCGGGGTTTTCCGGTATCCCGGTTGACGCGAGCTTTGAGCGTTCTTGCATAAGCCCTTGTTTGAGTTCAGCGAGCTTATCAGCTCTCTCTTTCTCCCCAAG
>JAIVYC010000153.1:0-2606 GCA_048635645.1 Sulfurovum sp.
GTCGTGGAGCTTGACGACAGCCCACTTGTCGTCAAGCTCCACGACACCGGCATTCTCCCCAGGTCCCTGAAGCACCCGCGGACCGCTGGTGGGAAAGCGTCTAAGAAGGGGTTTTGAAGACTTATAACTGCAATGCTCGCTCCACATGGTCCCATACATCGCAAGCTCTGTGTAGTTCGGTTCTCTTCCAAGAATTCCGCGGATCTTGTCATATTCCTCTTTACTGAGCGCTACCTCTCTAAGAATATTCTTGTCAACCATAGATTAACAGATACTAACCTAATATTAATCTTTTCGGTAGTAAAACCCGAAAAAATTACCATTTTCTCTTGAGAGTGCTTCAATGGCTTAACTTTTTATACTCAAATGCCGTTTTTCAGACTTATGAGCTCCCTTTATAAAATGAAAAATAAGATACCAGTCTACAACGCCCTTATAGGCGGCAGATGGATAGAATCAAAATCAAAAAACACACTTGAAGCGGTTTCCCCTGTGGATGGAAAGGTCTTTGCAAAGATGCAGGCACTCTCAAAGCAGGAGTGCGAGTTAGCAATAAAGATAGCAAAGGAAAAACAAGAGGAGATGAGAAACATCCCGGCCGTAAAGCGCGCAGAGATACTCAATACGGTCGCGGACCTGCTGCTTGAGGAGAAAAAGACCCTAGCGGACCTGCTGATAAAAGAGATAGGAAAGCCGGTAAAGGATGCCGAGACCGTGGTGGAGAGAACGGCAGACTCGCTCCGTTTCTCAGCAGAGGAAGGAAAACGGATATTCGGCGAGAGCATGTTCGGGGACTCGGTCCCTGGAGGAACAAAGAAGAAGCTTGGCATAATCTACCGGGAACCGATAGGCACAATTCTTGCGATCTCCCCCTCAAATTACCCATTGAACCTCTCAGCCGCAAAGATAGGGCCTGCAATAGCAGCAGGGAACACAGTAGTGCTGAAACCTCCGACGCAAGGAGCCCTGGTCTGCCTGCATTTCGCCGAGCTCTTCAGGAGGGCAGGACTTCCTGATGGCGCATTCAATGTCGTGACAGGAAGAGGACGCGAGATAGGCGATGTCCTGGTAAAGCACCCTGACATAAACATGATATCCTTCACAGGCTCGGCAGAAACAGGAGAGGCAATAGCCAGAAAATCAGGCATGCTGCGGCTCTCCCTTGAGCTTGGCGGCAAAGACCCAATGATAGTCCTTGAAGATGCAGACATTGACAAGGCAGTAAAGAACGCGGTCTCAGGAGCATTCTCATTCGCAGGAGAAAGATGCACAGCGGTCAAGAGAGTGCTTGTGCATGAGAAGATAGCAGACCAGTTCGTAAAAAAACTGGTGAAAGAGACAAAGAAGGTCAAGCATGGAGACCCGAGAAAAAGAGATGTCATAGTAGGGCCTCTGTTCGATCAACCCTCAGCAGACAAGGTCCGCTCTTTGATAGATGATGCAGTGTCCAAGGGCGCTAAAATAAAATGCGGAGGCAAAAACAAGGGCCTGTACTTTGAACCGACCGTCCTTGATGCCGTGACACTTGACATGCAGATAGCATGGATCGAGCAGTTCGGGCCTGTGCTCCCAGTCATCAAAATAAAGGACCTTGACGAGGCCATCAAGATAGCTAACAGGTCAGAATATGGGCTGCAGGCAGACATTTTCACCAAAGACATAAACAAGGCATTCTATGCCGGCCTGAAGCTTGAAGCCGGGACTGTCCAGATAAACGGCAAATCCTCAAGAGGACCTGACCACTTCCCATTCGGGGGGGTAAAGCACTCAGGAATAGGAAGAGAAGGGATAAAGTACGCTATTGAGGAGATGACGCAGATCAAGACGATAGTGGTGAACCTCTAGCTATGAAAGACCTGGTGATCATAGGCGCAGGAGCTGCAGGTCTTTCAGCCGCTCTGAACGCTGCGCACCTCAAACTTGATGCGCTTCTCATAGAATCAAGCGCAGCAGGAGGGCTCCCACTCCAGAATTACCCATGGAAAGAGATCGACAGCTACCTTGGAATGTGCGGCATGTCAGGCAAGAAACTCGCAGAGACGATGGTCAGCCAGATACCTGACGCGATAGAGATACGAGAGAACGAGCCAGCGCTTGAAGTGAAAAAACTAAAGACAGGGTTCAAAGTGAAAACAACAAAAGGCACCTACACGGCAAAGACAGTGATCCTTGCCATAGGAGTGATGGGCCAGCCAAGGTCTCTTGGAGTTGAAGGAGAGAACCTTGAAGGAGTATGCGCTGTAATAGAAGACCTTAACGAGTTCAAAGGAAAAAAAGTGGCAGTCATCGGAGGCGGGGATACAGCAGTGGAATATGCAGTGAACCTGTCACGGGCAGGGGCCAAAACATGGCTGATGCACAGACGAGACTCTTTCCGCGCGACAGGTTCAAAAGCCAAAGAGCTCTCCAATACAAAGACAAAGATAATGTTCAATTCAGAGGTCAAAAGGATATCCGGGACAAAAAGGGTCGAAAAGATAATCTGTGTCAATAACAAAACAGGAAAGGAGCAGACCCTTAAGATGGACTATGTCTTCAAGTGCATAGGAAACATCCCAAGCAAGGACTTTCTTGAAAAGACAGGGATACAGATGGACAATGGCCAT
>JAIVYC010000154.1:0-2640 GCA_048635645.1 Sulfurovum sp.
CCGCCTCTGCAACGAGCCTTCCTGCCAATATGTTCATTCTCTGAGCATCTTTCCCATATGTCCTCTGGGTGCCCTCTGGCATCACTATATACTGTGGTTGTGTTTGTCCTTGTGCCATACTAAATCTACCTCCTTGTTAAATCCAACTACAAAATTCAGGAAATTAGATAAGTTAGAAATGCTATAAAAAGCTTTCGTTTTCGCGCCGGATAAATGCCTTTCTCTCCAGAGCTCAAAGGAACTTCAGGATAAGCTCTTCAGAGGAGGAGAGCCCGTCAAGCTGCTTTTTCTCTATCACAGGGATCCCTTTGATGCTGCTCCGCTTATGCCTTTTGAGCACGAAAAGAGGGTTTGCTTCCATGATCTCGGATATCGCCCCAAGGAGCTTTGCTCTCTCCTCGAGACAGATATTATTAAGACCCCCTATAAGCATCTCCTCGTCCTCTGCCACGATATTGAACGGCGCCTTGTTGGTGTATACCACTGAAAAGCCTATTGATCTCAGCTTCTCTGTGACCTGCTGCTCAAAAGAGGGCATTCTTTGCATTGAAACTGATTTCGCATGCGAGCTCGAAAATATCTCTATTGGCTTGGTCAATTCTGTGTCCAGCAGGTCCTCGAGCTGCATTGCATTGCGAAGCGATGCCCTTCCCTTTCGCTCGTATTCAACTATGACCCTGATCGAAAGTCCAAGCTCTCTCGCAAGCGAACCTGCCGAATGCCCAAGCGCCTTCCTGCGCTCTTGAAGTAATTGAGGGTCTATTTCAACAGAGAATCCTCCCCTTACTGCCCGCACCCTTGGAAAGCGTTCCTTGAGACAGAATTCAAAGGTCTGGAGATTCACTGCAGGCACGCTATATCTATTATATATCACACCATCGCAGATCTCCCCTGTATTCGTGCGTTCACATATCACTATAGAGGAAGCTGAAAGGTCTGCTGACAGCGCGGCAAGGTCTTGCGCATCCCGCTCCTTCAGGTTGTCAAGGTTGCATATTGTCTTTACAAAAAGAAGGACGCCCCCCTTCCTTGCTACAAAGTCAAAACTGTAGAAGCCGCGGCACTGGCTTACCTTAAAGCCTTTGCTATGCAGGGCTTCCAGAACTGCCTCTTCCAGATGTCTCGTTCTCATAAGCAGTATGTCTATCCGCTGTTTCTTAAAGTTTTCGAGCAGGCGAAAGTATTTAAATCAGGGTTTAGAATAGAATGAGCGCTGAAAAAGGGCTCGTAGCTCAGCTAGGCTAGAGCGTCGGTCTTATATGGCCACGGTCTACCAACCTTGGTTTAGGACAGCCGAAGGTCCGCAGTTCAAATCTGCGCGGGCCCATTTTATACTTCTATCTAAGGGAAGTAGGTTTCTAAGGAGAAACCGTAGGTGTCTCCTTAGGTTCCCACATCTGCGCGGGCCCATTTACTTCCTTTCACAGTTCACTTGCTTTTTTCGCCAACGTTTTTGCAATTAAACGCCTCTCGCAAGACAAAATATATTTTTAAACTGTTACGTCCCTAATAGTTAGTGGACATGTTGTTTCCAGATAAAAAAAAGGTGCAGGATCTTTTCCGCGGCCATAAGACAGAGAATCCATTTGAAGGGCAGGAGAAGCGGCTTAGCGCTATTCTTGAAAAAACCCTGTCTCTTTCAAATTCAGGCAAGCATCTCGAAGGGGTCGATGAGTATTACAGCGCATGGAACTTCTTTGAAAGCTTCAAAGACCAGGAGTCTGCTGAAAAAAGGGCAGGCCTCAGGGCAAAGCTTATCTTGGTCCATAAGCGGGTATTCGAGGAGATCGCAAAAGAGATCAACCTGTGCTGCGCAGGAGACAGGTATAATAAGGCCATGTATCTGTATGAACTGTTGAGAAGGTTCCATGACAAGTCAAGAAAATATCTTGAGTATGATGAGCTGCAGGATTTCTTTAAAAGAATGCAGTCGATATACAATTCAATGATCTCGATATATAAGCTGCACAATCCAAGAGGAGAGGATAAAGATCAGAGGCCTTGAAAAGAACCAGATCTATCTGCTCGCAGGAGCTGTCTTGTTGCTTGTCCTTGGAGGGGTTTCCTTCTATTTTGGAGTTCTCGCATATTACGTCATTGTCTTGCTTGTGATAGCGCTAGGTGGCCTGCTATATTATTCCAGAGCGCTTGCAAAAAAACAGGTGACCGTCAAGGATATCGAAGCTGATGAGATTATAGGGAAAGGGAAGCTGGAGTTTGAGAAAGCCGTTGAGGAGGCGAAACGTTTTAAGCTGTCCAATGATTATGATTCAGCTGTCAAGAGCTATGATAAGGCAATGAAGATCTATGAGTGGCTTGTAGGAAAACAGCTGGATGACGAGGATGCGAGCCTTCTATTTTCAAGGCTTGGAGAGCTCAAAAAGGAGATAGAAAAATGAGGTTCATGATCTATGCGCTGAAAAAAGATAGAGACACTCTCGCTCTTGCAAAAAAGGCCCTCTCTAGATTGCGCAGCGCATGCGCTAATAGGGTGTTGGCCGAAAGACTTGGGGTCAAGTATTGCTCCACTGCAGACATCCTCGTGACAATAGGGGGGGATGGAACGATACTCTCGGCTGCAAAAGAACACCCTGGCGCGCTTATCTTTGGTGTGCATAAAGGGGATGTCGGCTTCCTGAC
>JAIVYC010000155.1:0-2626 GCA_048635645.1 Sulfurovum sp.
AACCAGAAAAGATGCTAATGGCAAAAGCTCGCTAACTATTGGTGGAGCGATGGAAGCGGAACATGAGGCATACAAAAGGACTGTTCGATGGGATTTGCCAAGCAAACTCGGCAATTGTAAAGATGATTATTACCATTCTTATTTCATTGTGGATTCAAAAAAAGAGAATCTTTCGGACAGACCGACATTTTTTAAAACTGTTGCCGGAGACGTAGTTCACTTTAAAGAAATTGAAGAGGGAGATACTCTTTGTGTCAAACCAAATTATTATGACTTTGAGTTTCTTGATTCTAACATCAGAAGACACAAAATCCGAATCGATGAGATTGATGGAACGGTAGATATCAAAACCTGACTTGTTATACCTGCTTGCAAGGACAAGCTCCATGGCAGCATCATCAGTGAGATTCACAAGCTCCACAAACTTTGGCTGGTCCAGGAAGCCAGGGAGATCAAGGCCTATGAAATTGCTTTTCACCTGGAAGGTCGCGTTCTCAGAGACATTTGCCAGGTTAGGGAGCACGAGATAAAGAGAATAGTTGCCATTTTCAGGGAAGCGGTATGTGAAATTTGTCGCGGATTCAGAGCCATCGAAAAGTATGCGTCTGTTCGCATCTGTTATGGGGTAGAATGGGGAATAGGCAAAGAGAATGAAATTGCCTGAATGCTCGCCTGCCTCATTAAAGGCCTCGCCAGTCTCAGCGCCGAAGGTGAATCTTATGGTGTGCTTGCCTGGGAAAAGGACCTTGGAGACAAGACGCCCATAGTTGTGGTCCCAGGGGACCGTGAGAGAAGCGCCAGGAGCTATGGCAAGAGGTGTCCATGGGCCGTTGGGAGTGTCGGAATAATAGAGTTCCTTCAGGGAGACCTCAACAGGCTGCAGGGCCTCGATCAGGAGGTCTGACGAGCCGAAGGTCTGGAAATCAACGGTCCAGTTCCTGCCGACCGAAGGATAGCTCTGGAGGGTCAGGACGGTTATCTGGGCCTCGATCTCGAACAACTGCTCTGAGAGGTGAGGGATATTCCAGAGGACACGGTCATAGAAGCCGTCAGAATCAATATCATGGAGGACGAGAGAATAGTCAGGGGAGTCAGAGACGTCGATCTTAGAGCCGTTCATTATGTGGAAAAGACGGACGCTTGAGGCATTCGGGACATCAGTAAAGGCAGTGACATCGGAATAGTGGACAGAGGCAGAGGAGAGGATCGTCACCTGCCTGGACCAGGTGGCATTCACCTGGGAAGGTCTTTGCTCTATGGCAACAGGGGCAGGGGTCTCATACTCTATTGAATAGGAATTAAGGGAGGAGCCCGCACCCATCGGACTTGGAAGAAGGGCCTTCCTGATGTTCGAGGCGTCAGCAGGGGCATATAAGGACTCGTCCACCTGGACTCCTGGAGAGGCCTGGACCGTTGTTGTCCAGGTAACAGGGGAGCCTATGACAGCATTGCTCTGGACCGTGGAAAGAGCGCGCTCTATCGGGAGGATCTCAAGCCCTTTTGAGTCTGATGCATTCAAGGCCACTGCAGAGACCGAATAATTGTCAGGTGCCAGAGCAAGAGGGATGGAATAGTCAAAAATAGCGGTGCCTGAAGGGTCGGTCAGGACCTCAGCGATCAAAGAATTTCCTATCAAGAAAGAGACAAGGATGCCTTCTGGCTCATCAGCAGAACAAAGAGCTGTCAATGTTAGGGTTTCCCCAGGCTCTGCCGAGGCGGAAGAAAGGGAAAGAGAGATGGAAGGCTCTGTCTGGGATGAAGGAGCAGAAACATTTGTCAGGTTAGAGGGAATGGAAGAGTTGGTCAGGTTAGAAGGGACAGAAACATTTGTCCGGTTAGATGGGATAGGAGGTAGGAGAGGTTCCTCATAGGGGTCTGATCCAGCGCCCTCTGTGGCTGTTAGATTTGAAGAAGAATTAGGATCAAAAGAGAGAGAGGGAACGGCGGAAAAATTATCCGGAGGGTCTGGATAGGTGGCAATGCCTGCTGGGAGGACTGACACTGCAAAACCTGTCAAAGCGTTCGTTGCCTGGAAAAAAGCCGCAGGCCCGACAGTGAAACGCAAAAGCCCAAGCTGAGATGTCGTGGACAAAGGGATCGCGAAAAGGATCGCGATGCAGAACAGGTAGATCAGCCTCTGGTCCGTGCTTCTATTGCTGAATTGAGGAAATTGTCTGATTATATTGCTCATTCTATACCATACGTTCTATCCAATCCATGAAAATAGAAAAAGAATGATATATAAAAAGCTTTTCTGAAAAAAAGACTAGAGGAGAAAATAGTAAACAGCGGCAAAAGCAAGCGCAAAAGCCTCGCCCAAAGCAAAAGATGAGACAGAAAGCCTTGCCTTCTCAATACCCTTGTTCCTTGAATCAATGATGTGCCTGAAAACCCCGCCAAGAAGAAGAGTGAAACCGACCTCGATAGGCATGAAAAGGCCAAGAGAAAACGGAACTCCCTAGTGCGCTGGCTAAACCAAGACAAGCCGATTGGGGTGCGCAAGGCCCATCGCCAGGCAGCCGATTCCTATCAGGCCTTGGGCTATATCTATATCCTGCAGGGGGATGCGCAGCAGGCCATCGACTACTACCAACTCGCCCTGAACCACCGAGAGACGATCGAGACC
>JAIVYC010000156.1:0-2613 GCA_048635645.1 Sulfurovum sp.
GTCTCCTCAGCTCAGCCGAAACCTGGAAGTCTGCCTTCCTGTTCGTTGAACCAATCCTTACAAAAATGCCGTCTTCAGGGCCGAGTTTTTTCAAATAATATGGTTTGTTCGCTCCGGGCAAGATTCTGACGATAAAGATTACCTTATTTTCAAAAGAAGCTGTTTGAAAAAAGACATTAGGGATGGGTGAAATTGAATCATATATGATACTCGACAACTTTTCTTCCAGATCAAAAGGCTCTTCCTTTATACCTGTTACAGTGCGGTCATCATTCACGCCAACATAAATATTACCTCCTGCGCCATTTGCAAAGGCAACCACTGTTTTCAATAAATTCTGTCTGTTTTTTGGAAGCTCTTTCTTAAATTCCAGCGTCTTTCCTTCAGGTTGTTTAAGTATCTCCTGTATTTTCATCTTAACCTCTCATCCAATTCCAGCATCCCAGAATTCCAAGATTTCTTTCATCATTAACAATTTTCTCTTTCCTCTTTTCTATTTCCTATTTCCTATTTTCTCTTTCCTATCTCCCGTCTCCTATTTCCTCTGATCTCCGTCCTCTTCCCTATTTCCTCTTTCCTCTCTTCTGTTTCCTATTTCCCCTTTCCTCTTTCCTATTTCCTCTCTTCTCTCTCCTATCTTCTATTTCCTATTTCCTATTTCCTGTCTCTTGTTTTCTCTCTTCTCTATCCTCCGTCCTCTGTCATCTTTTCCACTGTCATCTTTTCCCTTGACATACCCTTGTATGTAAATTATAGTGGTCATAATAAATACCAAAGGGAAGTATGATGGAAGATTTTCAGCAAATCCTACCAGTTACCAAGGTAAAGAGGAATCTTCTCACGATTCTTAAGTCCATGGAAGAAGATGAAGCGACTATTGCTCTTACTCGAAACGGTGAGCCAGTAAGTGTAATGATGACCCTTTCCCGATATGAAGCACTTCTGGAAACCATCGATATCCTGAGTGATAAACAAATCCTGAGATCTTTGGAGAAATCAAAAAAGGACTTCAAGTCAGGAAGGGTTTTATCTCATGATGAGGTTTGGCAGGATTAATGGTTTATCGTCTTCTCTATTCTGAAACCTCACGGGATCATATAAGATCTCTTCACCCTCAAATTAAACCGATAGTTAAATCTCACATCCAAATACTAAAAGAGAATCCTTACGTGGGTAAAGGCCTTGAAAGAGAGCTTTCCGGTTATTATTCACTAAAAATGAGAAGGTTTCGGGTTATTTATGAAATTGACCACCAGAACCATATCGTCCACATCCATTACGTTGGTCATCGAAAAGACATCTATGAAGTCTTCAAGAATTTTCTTGAAAAAGAATAATCTCTGACCTCCGACCTCGTACTTCTGATCTCCGCCTTCGATTCTCCTCTCTCCTCTATCCTATTTCCTGTATCCTGTCTCCTGTTTCTTCTTCCACACCAGTTATTTTGCCCAACAATTTCTTCTCAAAGCCTAAACAGCCAACACAGATTCCTGGTATTGCGAAACGGATGCATCAACCGTAAGCAACAGCATCCCCTCCGTACGGGCCTGGGCCAGCAGCAAGCGGTCAAAAGGGTCTTTATGAAGCAAAGGCAGCGTCTCGACCGTAAAAACATGCTCCGCATCGACAGATAGTTCGGTGTATCCATTTGCGATAAGCATCTTTCTCAAGCGCCGCGGATTCACCTTGAAATCCTCCCGTCCCAGACCCCGTTTGATCACAATTTCCCACATACTGGCAACACTGAAAAACAAACCGTTCTCGGGTGTTGTCAAGAGAGTTCGGGCTGATTCGGAAAGCTTTTCGGGCTGACCTGCAGCCCACAGGACAATGTGCGTATCTAACAGCAATTTCATTAGGGCTTCCCTTCAAAAAGCATGACGATTTCCGTTGCCCCAAGAGAATCAAAATCGTCCGGCACCGCAATCTCACCGGACATGAACCCCAACCTCTCAGTCCCAGCAACCACTCCATCGGATAGCGGCAAAACCTTGACCATCGGCTTTCCTGCCTTGGCAATGATAAAAACATTTCCTTTCGCGGCCTCATCAACCAAGCGTGAAAGGTGCGTCTTGGCTTCGTGGATATTGACAGTTTGCATGGCACACCTCATCGAATTTAGTTCAATGAACTTAGTTTATATATTCAATCAGTGGTCGTCAAGATCTTTTTCTGAACTCGCACCACAACGAGACCTTTACAGAAACCCCTAAACACCTTTCCTATCTCCTCTTTCCTATTTCCTATTTCCTATTTCCTATTTTCTCTTTCCTCTTTCTTCTGACTTCCGATCTCCGCCTTCGATTCTTCTCTTTTCTCTATCCACTTTCCTATCTCCTCTATCCTCTCTCCTCCGACCTCTGTCTTTTCCCGACTTCCGACCTCTGCCCTCTGACCTCTGTCTTTTCCCGACTTCTGATCTCCGACCTCCGACCTCTGTCTTTCCCCGACCTCCGACCTCTGTCTTTCCCCGACCTCCGACCTCTGTCTTTCCCCGACCTCCGACATCTGTCGTCTATCCTCTTTCCCATCAAACTGGGGCATATATTCCGGCACAATCCTCTTCAACTCCTCCTTTATCCCTTTTTCATCATAGACCCTTGCCAACTCCAC
>JAIVYC010000157.1:0-2578 GCA_048635645.1 Sulfurovum sp.
GTACAGATCGGTGAAAGACTCGGGATAACAGCGAGCATGAGCCAGCTCAGGCGTACAAGGTCCGGGCCGTTCGACGAGAGCACGCTGGTCAAGCTCCATGAGCTGAAAGACGCGTATGACTTCTGGAAAGAAGAAGGAAAAGAAAAATACCTCAGGAAATTCATACAGCCGGTCGAAGCCGCGGTCAGGCACCTGCCGAAAATAGTGGTGCATGACTCAGCAGTGGACTATATATGCAACGGCTCTCCAGTGATGGTACCTGGCATACTCAAACTTGAGACAGGGATAAAACCAAAAGATATGGTATGCATCTTCACGCTGAAAGGAGAGCTAGTGGGCTTAGGCAAGGCGCTTATGGCATCCCAGGAGATCGTGGACAGGAAGAAAGGGATCGCAATAAAGACCGACAGGGTCCTGATGAAACTCGGGACATACCCAAGGAAAAAGAAGGCCTAGCTTACTTCTATAACGACTTCTTTGTTCGGAGCTGGAGCACTTCCCATCGTGATGAGCACGCTGACCTTGAGCGAGGATGCACTGGTCTCTATTGAGTGCCTTTTTGTGGTGCTTGCAGCTGATATTATAAGGGTGGTTTTATCGCTGGGCATCGAGGTTATATTCACCAGCGCAATGCCTCTTTCAGAAGTACTTTGACCTGTGGTGCCTGTGAACGTGTAGCTCATACCTATGGCGGTCGCGCTTGCCTGCTCATATCCTGAGCTTCCTTGACTGTCTGTAGCATTTACCATTACCAGGCACACACCATCCTGCGTCGGAGTGAAAGAACCTGCATATATGCATGAGTCAGAGCAGGTGCCGGATTGAAGTGACATATCCACGAGCCCGTTCCCGCATCCAGTGATTTTTGCAGTGACGCTTGCGATATCCTGGGAATAAACTGTTGTCAGATCCGCAGATATGGAAAGCGATTGCGTCATGAAGTTGACAGGATCAGGGGATAGAACAAGGTCAAGGATGAGGGGATAATCTATCCCCATCGAGGTCACGTTCGTTTCAAATGATTCAGTGCTGCTGCTCTTCTGAGTGTAGGGGTTTGTGACATTCACCTCAAATGATTCAGTGCTCTCGGTCTTCTCAATATAAGGATTCGTCACGTTCACCTCAAAAGACTCTGTGGAAACCGTGCCCGAAGCAAAGGCCATACTAGCGAGTAAAACAAGGCCTAGTAATGTTATTTTCATGATAGGTAACTTATAGTGCCTGCAGGTATCGTGTAGCTCTGAGTGCTGCTTGCAGGGACCACTGGAGCTGTAGTATTATACGCGAGCTCAAGCCATTCTTTAGTCTCTATGTTTGCAGAGAGCATTGAGCACTGGCTGGAGCTTATAGAGAACTTGGTTCCGCTTGGAGTGTATGAGCAGGACTCTGAGCCGCTTGAAGTGTGTTTTGTTATCGAGACATCACCTGAGAAAGTGAAACCGCTAGGGATGGTGTCATTGAAGATGAAGTCAGAACTTAGCTCAGACGGGAAATACCTTATCTCGATTGGTGTTTTTTCCACTGTTATGAGAGAGGTGTGCTTAGGGAGATACTTGTGAACCCCGCCGACGTAAATGATATCATCCCTTGGGACATAATCATTGAAGAACACAGGGTCGTCCTCATACGCGTTGTTCGTGTCTACCGAGAGATTGTAATAAAGCGTGTTTTTTCCTGCTGATGGATATGATGCAGAAGCTGCGAGGCAGATGGCGTTCCCAGAGGAATCCGTCGTATCTGTGCATATTGAGCTGCCTGCCTGGTTTTTGACCGTTAGAGTCCCACCGGCAACTGCCGAACCTCCGAAATCCAATAAATTGATCCTAAACCTTCCCAGGTCAACGATCTTTCTCGTCCCGCTAATATAGACAGGAATAGTCTGATCAGAGCTTGTTTGCGCCGAACTTGTCTCTATCCTAAGGGTTCCGCTTTGGGGTGTTGTAACATCAAGATTCCAGATTTCATAATCATCCAATAAACTAACCTCAAATGATACTTTTCCATCTGCATCCGTAGTGCTTTCGTAGTTATTGTTCGTGTTATTGACCTTAAGTTTGACACCAGAGATCGGAGTGGAAGATGAGTCCAAGAGCGTGAGATTTACAGTAATTGGTACTGCCTGTATGTCATCGAACCAACACTTGGCAACGAATCCACAATACTGGACCGAACAACCAACTGCACGCAGTCCAAGAGTTATGGTTTGCCCTTCATATGTATCCAGTGAAACGTCAATTGGACCATCTGAGAAAGAACGATCAGTTCCAATCCTAGTATATTCTGTTGCTCCATTTATCACTATACGACAGTCAGCCCCCTGACCATATGCTGCCAAGTCTGATTTCAGATATGTTCTAAGTATAGGTGTGGTATAAAAGTCAGGCAGGAAAAAAGTCTGTGTCAGGCCGCACCACACGTCCGCAAATACTTGCATGTGAAGATAGTGAGAATAGTCCCCTGTATTCACATAGTCGGTTGCTGTTGATCTTGTTGTGCAGCTTCCCTCTGCGGTCCATCCGCTATAATCACCAGTCTCAAAACCAGGGTTTGTTACAGCGCCCTGCACAGGCGAGATAAG
>JAIVYC010000158.1:0-2575 GCA_048635645.1 Sulfurovum sp.
CAGAGACATTGACCCGATTGCAGGCTTCCCTGTGTCCGCAGCATGCAATCGGGTCAATGTCTCTGATGGTCATACAGAGAGCGTGTTTGTAGCGCTGGAAGACACGCCAGAGCTGGATGATCTAAAACGGATCTTCGCGGGGTTCAAAGCAGAACCGCAAGAACTTGGTCTCCATACCGCTCCAGAGCATCCGATAACCCTTTTCAATGAGTTTGACAGACCACAGCCAAGAAAAGATAGGGGGCTTGGGCGTGGAATGAGCGTTTCAATAGGTAATATCAGAAAGGATTTCCAAGGCATAAAGTTCACCTCGCTATCCCATAACACGATACGCGGAGCCGCAGGAGCTAGCATACTCAATGCTGAGCTTCTGAAAGCAAAAAGCTATATTTAGCTAAACTCTAATCCTCTTGTGAACTGAAAAACCCACCTGCTTAAGTGAAACTCTGCGGAGTTTCGCTTTGCGTCTTATAGGGCGCAATAGCCGTAGGTGGTTCACGCAGGCACGTTCTTGAGCGCGTTCACAAGAAGTTCAACAGAACTCTCAAGGTCCTTTATGTTGACCACTTCAACAGGAGAATGCATATACCTGGAGGGTATGCTGAAAGAAAGCGTACGGGTCCCCTCCTTATTAAGGTTAAGTATCGCAGCATCTGTCATGCCTGCCTCGCTTATCACGAACTGAAGCGGCAGCTTTGATCCCTTGGCCGTGTCCTGCATCCATTTGACAAGCCCTCTGTTCGAGATCGCGCCTCTGCCTGAAGCTTCAAGAAAGACCAGTGCAGGACCTTCCCCAAGCTTCGCAGGAGCCTCCTCTTCCTTGACCCCTGGATTATCTCCGGCAAATCCGACATCAACCGCTATCGCGATGTCTGGGTCCACTGCATATGCGCTGGTTCTCGCACCCTTTAATCCGACTTCCTCTTGTACAGTGAACACCACGTTTATCTCATTTTCACTTTTGAGCTTCTGAAGGGTTCTGATGAGCACTGCGACCCCTGTTCGGTCATCAAAGGCCTTCCCAGTGACCAACCCCCCTTCAAGTTCCATCATCTTGACATCAAAAGTGGCGAAATCCCCAAGCATCACAAGTTTTTCCGCCTCTTTTTTGTTTTTCGCTCCTATATCAATGAACATGTCCTTGTGCTTGGTGATCTTTTTTTCTTCATCCGGTTCAAGAAGATGCGGCGGTCTTGCTCCTATTACCCCGGTCACTTCCTTCTTGCTGTGTATCACTACCCTTCGGCTTACAAGGGTCCTGTCATCAATGCCTCCGACCTTAGCAAATCTCAGGTACCCTTTTTCATCAATGAATTTCACGACAAGCCCTATCTCATCAGTATGCGCAGCCAGCATCACAGACGGCTTTTTGCCTTTTTTGGTCGCTATGATATTGCCTAGCCGGTCCACCCTCACCTTATCGCAGTGCCCTTTGAGCTCTTTCAATATGACGTTCCTTACATCTTTTTCAGAGCCAGACACTCCGTTGGCCTCGCTCAGTTTTTTCAAAAGTTCTTTCATTCTCATGAAAAGAAATAAAAGCAACCCAGTTAATATCCTTTTCTGTTTTCCAGAAAAAGCAAGCAAGAAGAGAACGACGAATAACGCAAGACAGGATGGAAGAGAAAAAGATGATAGAGATAGACGGAAGCACAGGCGAAGGAGGGGGACAAATAGTGCGAACAGCATTGTCCCTTTCGGCCCTAACAGGAAAACCGTTCAAGATCTTTAACCTACGCGCAGGGAGAACTCCCCCTGGTCTGAAGAACCAGCATCTGACCGTTGCAAGAGCGATGGAAGAGATATGCAGCGCGCATATTGAAGGAGCGTTCCTTGGTTCAACGGACCTGACATTTGCACCAAGCGACATACTTGCCGGAGAATATAAGTTCGACATAGGCACGGCAGGCTCTGTGACCCTGCTTTTGCAGGCAATACTCCCTGCAGCGCTTGCCGCCAAGGAAAACCTTGAGATAGAAGTGATAGGAGGCACGAACGTCCCGTATGCACCCCCTATAGATCATTTTATCCATGTCTTCATGGAAATACTGAAAAGCCATGGTGCAAGGGTGGACATTGAACTGGTAAGAAGAGGCTACTATCCCAAAGGAGGGGGCATGGTCAGGATAGAGACCTGGCCCGGCACCCTGAGACCCATTGAATTGACCGAATTTGAACTTGGCTCTGTTCACTGTATAAGCTTCTCAAGCTGCAGGCCAGATGGGGCGGCAAGGCGCCAGGAAAATGCGGCGAAGCTTGCATTTCTTAGTCAAAAGATAATCTCAACGACAAAAATGGAGGAATCAGAGGCAGACAATGAGGGCGGAGGTGTCCAATGCATTGCGAAGGATAAGAGCTCACCTGCGATAGTTGGCGGAGATGCCTTGTGGCTTCCTTCAAAGTCAGATGAGGAGACAGGAAGGCAAGCTGCGCTAGGACTTCTAGATGAATTAGAACGCAACCCTGCCGTCGATAAGCATACAGCCGACCAGCTTCTAATATACCTTGCGCTTTCAGGCGGGAGGATAAGGACCTCAGAGATAACACGGCATACTATAACGAACATTCATATAAT
>JAIVYC010000159.1:0-2559 GCA_048635645.1 Sulfurovum sp.
ACGCAGGCAACCAACCGCATACCTTCTATTCTGGCCTGGAAAAGATATAAAAGTTTGGGTGGAGGTTTTGCGTATTACCTTTTATATTAGGATTGAAAGGTTTATTTAGGGGTTATTCAGTATAGATAGTGCCATAGCCCCGTAGTGTAGTGGTCAAGCATGTGAGACTCTGGATCTTGCGACAGCGGTTCGAATCCGCTCGGGGCTATCGTTTTTCTTTTCAGGCAGGATCATTGTTCTCATACACCTTATTGTTTTTCAGCCAGTACGAGATCTTATCGCCTTTTGACGTGTAAGTTGTTTCGTCCCAGAATTGCCCGAATTTTTTGCTGATGTGATATGCTGCCTCTCTGCATAGGAGAAAGTAGTCTTTGTTGGGCTTCTTGCCGCGCCTGTCGATCGCTACAAGGAGATCGGTGACGAGCAAGCACTTGCAGAGCTTCTTCCCTATTGCAAAGTCATATGCAAATGATTCTTCAAGATTATAGTCGCTCTCTCTTTCTTTTATCGTTCTGAGCTCGGTGTCATCCACCTGGAACAGAACGCCATTAAAAGAATGGCCTTTTGATCTCACGACATTAAGAACGTCCGGGTCATCGCCGCCTTTTAACGAGAGATTAAAGACCCGCTTATATCCCTTCACTAGGACGGGAGTGAAATGCCGGTCAGGTATCGTTCTTCTAAGGGACTTATGGCTTATTAGACTTCCATAGCCTACGAGATTGTATTTCATTGTGAGCCTAATAGTGTAAGAGCCTCTTTACAAATGTTTGCAATTCAAACGACCCCCAAAAACTAGAATGGGGTACAGTTCGAGGATAACCCACACTCTACCACGCAAGAGGAGGTTGAGACATTGTTTACCACGGGTATCTCTGCATACATATAGCAGTCGAATTGGTCTGCTGACTGGTTCACTGTGCAGTAGACCGTCCCATTGTATGGTGCGTATAGGTCGACTATGGTCACGTTGCAGCCGACCGGTGCCTGGTTGCATGGCAAGCAGGTGACGTTCTGTATGTCAACCTCATATGCCTCTCTAAAATTGAATGTTTTTTGGGTTGTGAAAGCTGTTGATTCTGAATCAACAGCAAGTATCTTTATCTCTACTGTCTCTTGGCCTGCAGCCGAGGCATTGAGAGGTATGAGCCCATATGAATTTGGAGCTACCTGGTTCTCAAGGTCGAGATTTATCCCTGTGAGAACGTCGTTGAGCCATAGGGTCACTGTCGTGATATTATTGTCTCCTAGATTCTCGATCACTATCCCATCCTTCGTGGTATTGATGGAGATTATGCGCACATTCGCGGCCATTGACTTGGTGACATAGGCGATCTGGACGCCTGATTGTACCTGAGCGGTCTCCTGCATCCTTTTCATCCAGGTATAGGTGATGCCGAGAGTAGCGACAAGCATGAGAACTAATAGGACCATAGGAATCCCTGCATTTATGGCGAGCTTGTTCAATGGCTACATAAAAGTGTAGAAGATAGCAAGGAGGATTTAAGGATTGCTTTTAGCTTGCGCCTGTGGCCTCGCTGGTATCGGGGGCAGGAAGGTCACGTGAATGATGCAAGGGTTGCCTGTTTGTGCGGGTCCTTGCCAAGCACGGATTCAAGCTGCAGTTCAAGTAGCATGAGGTTTTGTCGTATGTACTCCGGTACATTATATTCGACAACAAGCCTCTTGCTTACTTCAAGATATTTCTCAACGCCTCCTTTATGGACTGTAAGTACCAGCTTCCCGCCTCCACAGGAGGTGCATTTGCCTGAGAGCGGGACCCGTCTATATTTTTTATTGCACTTTACGCATCTGAACCTCTGGTTTGAGAAGGTCCTTAGGTTCCCTTTTATATCAGGAAGGAAATGGGACCTCAGCACGAGTCCTGCGGCTGTGTTCGCGTCCACTGCGCGTATCTTCCTGGCAAGAGCGAGTTGTTCCTTAAGCTTTTCAAGCATCTCCCCTTCTGTATACTTGTTTTTTGTGACCCCTGCATTTATGTCATCAGTGTCATGAGTGAACTCCCAGTCGCACTCTGTGTCAAGCACATCGCCTACCCGCTTTATCCTGTCTATGAACTTGTGTGGTTGGGCTTCTTCAAGGGTTGCCTTGTAAAAGTCCAGAGGGTAAGAGGAGACTATCTCCAGGTCATATGGTTCTGTGTCTATCTCATGAGGGTTTATGCTTGGGGTGAGCACAAGCGGCGCATCCATTGTTCCTCCTGTTGTTTTTGGAAGGAACTTCCTTGAAAAGTTCAGGAGTGCGTCAAGCAAAAGAAGTATCGAGTCTTCGTCTCCATCACAGTTCCTTCTCTTTGCAGCATGGAAGTATGGATGGGCATAGCCAACTCTTGCCTGAGTGAAGCCTATGACCCTGCCGATCACCGCTGCTGATGTATGCGGCGCGAGTCCTGCTATAAGATGACCTATCATGTCCTCTTTCTTCTTCGCATTATAGAATGGCCTTTGCTTGTAGTATTTCTCAAGAAGTTCGTCAACAAAGTTCATTGACGCGAGGAGCAGGTGAGCGGTGTTATTCTCAGGGTATTCCGAGACGAGT
>JAIVYC010000160.1:0-2535 GCA_048635645.1 Sulfurovum sp.
GACATAGACGGCGACGGTATACCTGATATTGGATATATCCCTACTGTAGAGACTGCATATAAATTCTCTGCTGTCTTTTTCAATATCACAGACAACACCAATCCTGTCTGGGAGTATTCCCCTGGCGTTACCCCGAATTACCTTGAGATCGGGGATCTTACCTCTGACCCCGGCAATGAGGTCGCGGTCACTGCAGGTGTCAATCTTTATCTTGTCAACAGCACCCAGTCTCTCATCTGGAACTATACCTTTTCAGAGCTGATAAATGATATTGTGATCGCAGACATCACTGACGCCCCTGGAAATGAGCTTGCTTTCACCAGTGAGAACTGGCTTGTGGTCATGGACAAGGACAAGAACCTATTATGGAACTATTCCTCTTCAGCGATAAATGAGCGCACCATCTCGGTCGGCAACCTGACCAATGCGACCGGTAATGAGATCGCTGTCGGCACAGGGAATGGCACAATAGGCGCGGTCATAGTCCTGAATTCCACTGGAGATGTTCTCTTCCAGGTCAATTCCTCTTATGCTGTGGTCTCCACAGCGGTCGGGGATGTCATAACACTTTTCCCCGGGGATGAGCTTCTGGTCGGCAGCAATAACGCGCATCTTTATGTCTACGATTCAAGCGGTACTTCTGTGGTCGATTATGGCATAAGCAATTTCGTTATGGGAGACACCATAAACAGCATTACAATAGGCGATTACCTGCCTCACAACTCCCCTGATTACACAGGTTTCGTTCCTGCGATCCCGAACAATACCAATTACTACACAAAGATCGGCAATGAGATCGTACTCGTGAGTTCTCCTATGACCAAGGTCCAGATCCTCAATGCGAACGAGTTCCCTACCCTCCTTAAGCTTGACGTCGGTAATGACACCTCGATAGAATGGCAGGCGAACCAGTCAAAGCTCCTGCGGCCTGAGAGTGTCACAAATCTCACCGCTGCGATACGATACTACCTTGACACAATATGCTCCACCACCTTCTGCTATGTCCCTCTTGTCTTCAATTCCAATGAGACCGGTGAGCTTGTGGTCTATAATGTCTCCATCCCTTACACCTACAATTTCTCCCATATCATGAACGTGTCTTCCACGAACACCTGGAACCGTACCTCTTGGCTTTCAGTCGATGAGGAGATAATCGGAAAGGGAGTGCGCATCGATTGGAATGAGAACCCTCTCATTGACCTGACCTTCAAGTATTTCACCATAAACGATACCGCCACCACCTGCTATGCCAAGGCAACAAGCGCATCAGGGAAGCTTGAGTATCCCCTCGCGACCGTTGATGGGGAGCTCGTGTGCAACATAACACCAAACTATATAACGATCGACTCTACCGGGGATCTCCCTGCCCCTGTCACTCTTTCAGATGACACCTTTGGAACAGATGTCCCTGTCCGGCTCAACAACACGACCTCCTATTATCTCACGAATCATTCGATCGCGACATCTGACTGGTCCTTCAGCATGAACATCCACGGCAATTATGAGGCCTTCTCGCGGACAAACGCCTATAATTCCCCATCTATTTCAGGATTTCCCTCTGTCGGCCCTCCCAGTCTCTTGAGTGGTACAAATCCTATCGTTTATGAAGTTTATACGAACAAGAGCCGTTACCGCAGGATAGACTTCACTGTCTGGAGGAATGACTCAGCAGACAATGATGCAGAGGTCCTCTATAATATCCATGGCAATTACTCGATTGACAACTGGAATGATGCAGGGAGAACAAATGAGTATCTCTTGGCATTGATTCCTCTCCATGGTGATGAAAACACTAATACTGATCATGGCTGCAATATACGGGATGTCACAACCAGGAACTGCTCATTCTCTCCTATGACCTTTGATATCTCGAAGCAGGGTAATACCCCTGTCTTCACAGGCTCCTACAAGCAGGTTGATGTGACCCCTCACCCTGAGCTTAGTGGTTCTTATTGCAATTCCACCTCTTTCAATGAGTCGAATTGCTGTGGGACATTTGAGCTTGAAAGAAGAGAACTCAAGAGATCTGAGACAATCTATGGGTGTGGTTGGCAATGCGCATGTCCAAATCCTATGCCGGTGACAGAAGTGCAGTGCTGTGATGAGCGCGGAGAGCCGTTCTCGCCTTATTCCACGACGACAGAATCATGCTGGATTTTTAAAGGGAACTCTTATAACTATCACCCCCTTGATGTCTATTCCACTGGCATTCACACAGGATGCAATGACTGGCTCTACGTCTGCAAGCTGGACACTGATGACGATGGCATGATCGACTTTTTCAATTTCACTTTCAGGTATAATTTTATCTATAATCATCTTCTCATAATATTTACTGCCCATGATGCGCATTGTCTGAGATTCCAACATTTTTTTAATCTGTTCATCATCTTCAAGTCCAAGATCATACGCTGCATTAATACGTAAATTTTCATCGATTAGCGGTTCCAATAATTTCCTCTTTTGCTCTAAATCAATATCCTTGTAATTTTCCTGTTTCGGGAATTTTGCCCTCAATACATTACGAACTTGTGT
>JAIVYC010000161.1:0-2533 GCA_048635645.1 Sulfurovum sp.
ACACAGCCACTCAATAAAAAGCCTGCCACAAGAAATAAAACTGTCCGTCTAAAATCCATCTGTTTTTCCTTATTTTTAATGTTTTATGTCTTTCCAAATATTTTTGAGAAGAAGTTTTTCCTTATGTTTACTTTGTATCTGCCTGAAGACATTCCCTTGAGGTCAAGCGCGATCTTCACAAGCAAAGGTGTCCTGAGGACTTTCATATGGTCCATGATATCTACATCGATATTCTTATCTTTAACAACTGCTGATATTGTCTCTTTACCGTCTATAGATAGTCTTGCCTTGATCATCTGTCATCAGCCGAGCATTTTACCTTAAGCTTTCCATTCACATTTATCTTTATGCCTTTGTATTTGATATCCTCATTGTCAAATTCCAAATCAATTCCTACACTGTTCTCTGATGCGAGCTGTATCGCGTTTAGAATCGCGCTTTTGAGAAGTTCCTTGTCCTTATCAGATAACATTGATGCTTTTTCTTCGCTCATGATTTCTTATGATTTCCGGAATTTTATATTGTTTTTGCATGTCTTGTTTAATGCCGGGATTCGCATAAAACTATATATTGCACCCGGCCATAATAATAACTATGCTTAACGAGATTCTTGTGGGCAGGGACCTTTTCGATCTTGCGAAATACGGCTCAAAAGGCATGGGCTATATAGCGAAGCACATCGTCGGTGAGAAGGGCGAGACGCATCTTACTACACCTGTGCTTGTTGACCTCTCAAGGCCTCATATACTTGGGCTTTTCGGGAAAAGGGGCCAGGGAAAGTCATATTCCATGGGAAACCTTATTGAGGAGCTCCTGCTTTTCCCTGACAATATAAAGCGGAATCTCGGCGGTGTTGTGATAGACACGATGGGCATCTACTGGAGCATGAAATACCCGAATGAGAGAGACATAGAGCTGCTCTCGCAGTGGAATCTTAAGCCAAGGTCTTTTGAGATAAACCTTATGATACCTTTCGGCCACAGGAAACAGTTCAGCGATGACAATGTGCCTTTTGACACCACATTCAGCCTGAAGCCGTCCGAGCTCAACACATCTGACTGGGCATTGAGCTTCAGCATAGATCTCGACACCGAGATGGGAATACTTCTGCAGAGGGTGATGAAGCAGATATATGGGAGCGGCAACTATTCGATAAAAGACATACTTGATGTGGTAAAGGCAGAGAATGCTGAGAAGCTTGCAAAGGAAGGCCTTATCAACAGGTTCACAATCGCTGAGGACTGGGGTCTTTTCAGCCAGGAAGGCTCAAGCATCCATTCCATAGTCAAGCCGGGAAAGGTGACAGTCATAGATATCAGCCACTTCACGCAGGCAAGCGGCGGATGGAGCGTGAAATCCCTTGTCGTGGGGCTTCTCGCAAGGAAGATACTTGATGCGCGTATCAAGGCGCGCCGAATGGAAGAGGAGGAGACCCTTGAGGGCGGATCCGCCGAGGGCCATATGCCCATCACCTGGATGTTCATAGATGAGGCTCATGAGTTCCTGCCTATGGATGGGACAACTGCCGCATCTCTGCCTCTTCTCCAGTGGGTCAAGATAGGACGTGAGCCTGGTGTGTCTCTTGTGCTTGCGACCCAGATGCCAAACAAGCTGCACCAGGAAGCTATAAGCCAGTGCGACCTTGTGATAACGCACAGGCTGACATCATCAAAAGATATAGATTCCCTGAGCCAGGTCATGCAGTCATACATGAAATACGGCATAGACAGCTACTTTGACATGCTCCCCAAGGTGAAAGGCGCAGCTCTTGTCCTTGACGACAATTCCGAGAAGCTTATCCCTGTGAGAGTAAGGCCGAGACTGAGCTGGCATGCAGGCGGAAGTCCTATTGCTATAAAGGAGAATTAAAGGGGATTTGCTTAACTTTTTGGATTTCAGTCATTTCTTGGGAGATCTCTAATAATCAAAACATTTATATACTAACCTATCTAATTTATAGTAATTATAGTAATTACTGGAAATCAAAGAAAACTGGTGATGAGATGAAAACTGCAAAAAAAGAGTTTGAGACCCTTATCTCCCAAAGTATGAATCATTTAGGGCTTGATGAACTGCATTCCAAGATCATGGGGATACTATATTCTGAACATGATCCATTGACCTTGAAAGAGCTTTCTAAAAAGACAAACTACAGTTTTTCTGCTGTGAGCGCAGCGATGAAGATGCTTACAACCATGCATATTGCAGAGAAGACAAAAAAGGGCGGTTCAAAAAAATTGTATTTCTCAGTCCAGAGAGATATGCTGAAAATGAGTCTGGATCTGATAAAATTAAAGAACGAGCGTATGGTCGCTCCTGCCCTCAATAATATTCCTGCAATGATTCAAAGATGCAGACAAAGTAAAGAAGAAGGTTCAAAAGAGATGCTGCAGATACTGGAGCAGTATTATCAGCAGATGAACGCTTTAGATAAGATCCTGAAAAAAATGGCTGAATTTACGAAAGAGATTCAAAAAGAGGTGCATAGAAAATGAAGCAAAAAATAAGACTAAATGGGCAGGAATTATTTATG
>JAIVYC010000162.1:0-2529 GCA_048635645.1 Sulfurovum sp.
AAGACGCAGGTAATCGTATATCTCTGTTACAGTACCTACTGTACTTCTCGGGTTTTTGCTTGTGGTCCTCTGTTCGATGCTTACCGCAGGGGAAAGCCCTTCAATGTATTCGACATCCGGTTTTTCCATAAGGCCCAGAAACTGCCTTGCGTATGCACTCAGGGATTCGACGTATCTCCTCTGTCCCTCAGCGTAGAGTGTGTCAAATGCAAGGGATGATTTTCCACTCCCTGAAAGACCTGTTATTACCACAAGCCGGTCTCTTGGGATTTTTACGTCAATGTTTTTCAGGTTGTGCTCTTTTGCACCTTTTATTAGTATGTGTTTAGCCCCCATTTTTTCTGGCGTTAATCATATCCCTGAATTTTATGTCACCTTCAAAATCCATACGCTCAGCAGCCTCCCGCATAAGCCGCTTGATTTCATCAGTTGGGATTTCACTGTATATTTCTTCATCTATTTTTTCAGCTTCAACATGCTTTTCGCAGGCAATGCGCTCATGGATTTTTTTCCTGATAGTTTTCGGGGTTATCCCGTGTTTCTTGTTGTATTCAACCTGTATCCTCCTCCTCCTTGTGGTCTCCCTGAGTGCGGCATCCATACTTCCTGTTGAGGTATCAGCATACAAAATAACCTTGCCGTCAACGTTTCTGCTGCATCTCCCTATGGTTTGTATCAGGCTTGTCTCGTTTCTTAGAAAACCCTCGTGGTCGGCATCCATGATTGCCACAAGCGAGACCTCTGGCAGGTCAAGCCCCTCACGCAGCAGGTTCACACCGACAAGCACGTCAATCTCTCCTGACCTGAGGTCTCTTAGGATGTCCATCCGCTCCAAGGTATCTATGTCGCTGTGGAGATATTTCACCTTGAATTCCTTTTTTTGGAGATAGTCTGCAAGGTCTTCACTCATCCTCTTGGTAAGGGTTGTGGCAAGCACCCTGTGGCCGGCTTTGACGTGTTTTTCAAGCTCTCCTGTGAAATCCTCAATCTGTCCCTTGGCGGGCCGCACCTCAACCATAGGGTCTACAAGACCTGTCGGTCGTATGATCTGCTCTACAATACGGGTGGATTTCCTTCTTTCAAAATCGCGGGGTGTTGCAGATACATAGACGACCTGATTCAGGTGCGCCTCAAACTCCCCCCAGTTGAGGGGGCGGTTGTCCATGGCCGAGGGGAGCCTGAAACCATATTCCACAAGCACCTCCTTTCTGCTCTTATCCCCTGCGAACATACCCTTTATCTGCGGGACCGTTATGTGGGATTCATCAATGAAACACAGCCAGTCCTTTGGGTAGAAATCAGGTAGCGTGTTTGGCGGCTGCCCCCCGTCCCTTCCCTCGAGATGGCGGCTGTAGTTTTCTATCCCGCTGCAGTGACCTAATTCCTCAATCAATTCCAGATCATAATTTGTTTTTTGAGCTAATCTATGTGCCTCAATAATCTTCCCCTCATTTTCAAGCTCTGAGACACGCAGTGAAAGCTCATCCCTTATCAGCTTAATGGCACTCTTTTTCTTTTCTTCAGGGAGTATGTAGTGTACCGCAGGATAAATCCGGATATAGGGGAATTCTCTTATTGTTTTATTTGTCACCGCATGAATCTGCTTTATGGATTCGATTTTATTGTCTGCATGAATTCTGTACATGTATTCACTATAGGGTGGATAGATATCAATTTGTGAGCCGCGCACCCTGAACCTGCCCTCGGCCAGGGCCTTGTCGTTTCTCTCATAATGCATGTCTACCAGCAGTTCAATTAGATAAGGTCGGGAAACACCCGCCCCCACCTCAAGATACAATGTACTCCTGCGGTATTCCTCGGGGCTTCCAAGACCATATATCGCCGAAACCGTTGCAACGACCAGAACGTCCCTCCTGTCAAGAAGGCTTGACGTTGTGCGGTGCCTGAGCTTTTCAATCTCTTTATTGATGTCCGCGTCCTTTGCGATATACGTATCTGAGGCGGGAAGATATGCTTCAGGCTGATAGTAGTCGTAGTAGCTTACAAAGTATTCGACGGCGTTTTCAGGAAACAACTCCCTGAATTCACTGTATAGTTGAGCAGCCAGTGTCTTGTTGGGTGCCAGCACAAGCGACGGCTTTTGCACCTGCGCGATGACATTTGCCATAGTATATGTTTTCCCGCTTCCGGTGACCCCTAACAATGTCTGGTGGATGAGTCCCCGCCTTACACCGTCAACCAGTTTCTCAATAGCCCCCGGTTGGCTGCCTGCCGGCCTGAAATCACTTACCAACTTAAACTCCATAGATATCCCCTCATAAAATCTTCATCCTTGAATCAGACAGAGTAACCAATGGCTACTAGCCTATATGATATGGATTCAAGGTATAATAAAAATCTATTTTTAGGGATATATTCTCATATTCAAGATGAATGAGGGGATTCATGATGAAACTATCACTGCCCTATGGTAAAAGAAAGTTGTCTGTTAATGTGGAAGAGGAGAATCTTCTGGGTGTTCTCAGGCCGAAGGAAGTTAAACCAGGAAAAGACTCACAGGATATGATC
>JAIVYC010000163.1:0-2447 GCA_048635645.1 Sulfurovum sp.
AGAGGAAACAAAAAGACTGCGCTGGGCCTATGAGACATACATCGGATTATATGGGAGAAAATATGAGACATTCGAGTATAAGCTCCCGCGCAAGGCAGTGTCTACCATTGAACTGCCAGAGAAAAGCCTCGGGCTTCTTGGAGCAATTGCTGGGAAAGAGGGGATCGAACGCAAAATAGCAAAAAAAATACGGTCTGCAACAGCGCCACTGAAACACAAGATAAGAGAGTTTCCTGCAAGCGCAAATATACTCAAAAAGCTCAAGTCGCACCAAGACGAAAAGGTGATGATAATAGTGGGTGTAAAACATGCGCCTGTATATGAGAAGATCCTCAAGATATCAGGGCATGAAACTGTCAATGCCACAACGACAAAAAAAGGATGCGCGAAAAGACTGATAGAGGCAATGGAAAGAACAGACTCAATGTTTGAAAAGAGATCCCTTGAAGCAGAGCTGAAAAAGGCAGGGGTCCCTGGAAAAGAAGCCGGAAGACTCGCAAAGAACTTTGGATACACCAAAAGAATGATGCGTCTGAATAGAGAGGAATAGGTTAGAGCCTATTTGTCAATCTCTCAAGCTTTTCATGCACCCTCTTGAGCTTTTTGTTTGCCATTGATGCCAGGCACTTGATGTAAGCGTCAGAGACCAGGAGTTTCCCATTCTCGACCAAAGGGACCTCCATCCTCTCTGTGGAGTTGATCTCAACAATGAGGTTCTTCAGGCTCTTGATGCTTGAGTATTTGAAACCAGCTGAATAGCAGGTCTTTAGGAGAGCATCAACCGCATCAAGGTTTCTGCATGAGACATGAAGGATAGTAGGCTCAACCTTAAGCCAGACCTGCCTTGATGCTTTTGAAAGAGCCTGCCTGATCCCTTCAGGAGTGCAAGGGCCATGCCAGGTCGCAAGGAAAGAGGCGCTTGCCTTTGCACCAAAGTCATCCAGCTCAACAAGATTGGTCCTTCCAGCACAGGAACTCGTAGTGTAATAGTCACTGCTTGCATTGAGCTTTTCAACCAAAGGCAGGACAAGCTCGTCTATCTCTGCTCCTTTGATCCCCTCAAGCACACTTTCTTTTGCCTTATCCCAGTCAGACCGCATACTATTTATCTTGCCGCCTGCTAACTATTTAAATGATCACTCCAGTTCTGGTAGAGCCGAAATACCAGGGGAACATAGGAGCATGCGCAAGAGCGGCCAAGAACTTCGGGTTTGAGAAGATGGCAATAGTCAAAGGGCCGAAGACAGGGAGCGAGGCAAAAAAGTATTCAATGCATGCCCTGGATGTCCTGAAGAATGCCAAGAGATACAAGAGCTTTGATGAGATGCTCTCTGACTTTGACTATCTTGTTGCATGCACAGGGATCAGCGCAGGGCATGACGAGAACTTCAAGAGAATAGGATGCACGCCAAGAGAGTTGAAACAAAAAATGGCTCTGATGAAAGGGAGGATAGGTCTTGTGTTCGGAAGAGAGGACAACGGGCTTACTAACGAGGAGATAGAAAAGTGCGATATTGTGGTGACAATACCGACGGATGAGAGGTATCCTTCAATGAACCTGTCTCACGCACTTGCAGTGGTGCTGTATGAACTGTCAGACACTGAGAAAGGGAAAATAAGGCTTGCAACCAGGAAAGAGACCAGCAAGATAGAAGAAATGACCGGAAAACTCATAGACAAGACCGGGATGCAGAAGAAAAAGACAGTGGGACTAATAGTCCGCAGGATACTCGCGCGGGCTGTCCTCTCAGGCAGGGAAGCCCATACCCTGGCAGGGCTCTTAAGAGAAATAAACAGCAAAATAAAGAAGAGAACAAAAAGTATAAATAGTGCTCAAGGATTGGAATAGATATGTTCTTATTCAACCAGGAAACCGGCATGATAGGAAACATATTCAATCTGCTGGTGTTCTTTGCATTCATCTTTCTAATGCAGAAGATGCTGCTCTACCAGATGATAGCCAAGCTTGAGAAAAGCGCTGAAGAGCTGGAAAGAATGGTAAAGACCGCAAGAAAAAAGATAGTCAAAAAATGCGTGATGCACGGAGCCAAAAGAGAGCAGACAGCCAAATATATAGAAAGATTCTCAAATTTCTTCATAATACCGCCTGTTGACATTGACCCATTCGGCATACTCAACAAGATAGAGCACCTTCTTGACACAAGCGAGGACAGGTTCAAGGAAGCAAGCAGGCAGATCATCCGCGGAAAAGACGAGGAGCTTCTTGCAGACGTCAGCATGTCACTGAAAGGGCTGATAGGCCTGAACCAGCTGGCAAAGATAGTCAGGAACGCAGTGGAAATGGCAAAAAAGATGAACAACTTCCAGCTCGCCCTGATAATACAGATGCAGCTCCCTATGCTTGAAAAGATAGCCAGAGGAGAGCTTGAAGGCACAAAAGCATTCCTTGAGAGGCACCCGATAGGAGACGCGATAGGGCCATATGT
>JAIVYC010000164.1:0-2496 GCA_048635645.1 Sulfurovum sp.
CTCAGCCTTGCAATCGACATAACAGGTCCCGCAGTCCTCTACACCCCCAAGCGCCGGGCTATCACAGAAGCCGTCGAGCACACCGCAACCGTCATATGCGCATAAAGCACAGTTCTCCCCAAGCTCCACGTCACAGATACCATCAGCATTGCAGTGCCCGCCCCCATAACCGAGCTCGCCGGTACCATTGCCGACCTCTGCCCACCTTTCATAGTAGAGTGGAGGCTCGTCAAGGATGTAACAGAAGATGCTCTGGCTTCCGGTCGTATTTATCTGGTAGAAAAGATGAGCCCTGCCATTGGAAACAGTAGTGTTATTGCCTATGGCCTCCCCGAAATTCGTGAAATAGACCGTGTAGTTCTCAAGCTTCGCTCCGATCTCGATATCCCTGACATCACAGAATAGGTGGACCAAGTCCCCGACGCCGATGTCATTGTCTCCTGCCGGCTCAAGAGTGGTCTTATTGACCTTATAGTACTCCCCAGGCGTTATGTTCGAGACACCCCATATTTCGATCGGGTAGGAAGGGTAGACATACCTGCTCTCAGCAGGCAAACGGGAACTATTTGATAAGGTCATATCCACATAGAAATCATCTTCAAGCGGGCCTGAACGCCACACATGAGGACCTATCTCAAAACTAGTCCCTGGGTTGAAGAACACCTCGCATACACCATTGCTGGTGGTCTTATTGCTGCCTATCCCTATCCATGTATCGTTCGAGACAGAGGTCCTGTTCTTTGTGAGCCAAAAGGCGCAGGAGAAATTGGTCCCAAGCCAGTCATGCTCCAGATAATCGATGTCTATCGCAGAGGGATAGCTCAGCGAGTTTATGTGAAGTTCAGCATAAGTGCAGTTGGAAACGTTCGTCTCCATGCACTGCATGAAGGTCGCGAACTTGAGGTAATTGTCCAGATAGACAGTATCCTTGATGTCAAGAGAACCTGTAAGTGTCTGGACTGAAGGGCCGGCCGTGAGATTCCAGGCAGACGGGCAGTAGGACCAGTTCCTATAGAGAGTGTTGTTAAAGAAATACTCATAGACCTGCATGCACACCTGGAGATCGGAATCGGCTTCAACATAGAGCGTGAAATTAAGCCTGTCTATGTCTGTCTCATTCACGTATCCTGGCGTGCTTCCTCTGGCAAAAAGGACCTGGTCAGGTGTATCTATCAGTTTCACTATCACCGGATCTGCCGGGCTTGTTGGCGTCGTGGTGGTTATGTTGTCATCTGAGGAATAGTAGTAGGTAAGGTTGCCTGGAGATGTCCCGGAGGGGCTGTCAACATCCCAAAGCCTTGACCTCATGAAGATCTCATTCAGAGGACTCATCTCAGCGCGGACAATGCGAGCGAAAACATGCAGATGATCTGTCGAGTTTGCGCGGTACCAGACCTGAGCGAGATTCGCAGTGTCTGTAGAGGAGGCGTTGTAATAGAGGGAGGGGTCATCAGAGATGTTGCATTTGACGTAATAGGGATCATCGGATGCATTCGGCTCGATATAGGTGAGGGACAGATTGACATTCAAGACACCATGCAAAGCAGAGCTTGAAGGCAGAAAAGTGATGTTAATATGCGAGGGGTAATCAGAGGAATTGAAATTGAACACACCTACACCTGGGCATCCTCCTGGATTTTCACCGCTATACCAGTTGCATCTGTATAAGACCTTAAAAACAAGGTAGGAATCTATCTGGATAGGAATGTCCGGGATAGTACCTGAAAACCAGCTTTCAATTCCATCCCCTGGATGATTGCCTATGTCATAAGTGCTTTCAGCATATGTCTGGCCTGTGGATCTCTTGCGCGAAATATTCAGATACACTTTCATCCTATCTGTGGCATTTACATTAAGCGAATAGGAGACGTTTACCGTCCCTGGAAATCTGAAAGTGGAATCAACAATACCTGTGATCATCCTGACTGGGCTCGCATAACCGCAGGGAGGCCGTGGAGAATCACCGCAAGGGTAGGGAGGATCCGGAAGGTCTCTAATAATAGACGTCTTGCTGCCTGCAGGGGATGCTGTTGGCATGTTTAGATTATCAGCGTAAAAATAGTTTGACGGATAGATGTAGTGCACAATGTTGGCGAGTGAGGTGTAAGTTGTCAGATTAGTGTAGCTTGAAGCTCCTAAATAGATGGTTGCGGTGTAATTGTCTATCCCTGCCTCGCTCAGTGAGAGGTCGGAAACATGGTAACCGTCATTGCTTATGCCCTCTGAGTCGACCACAAGGCAGGAGCCCAGGTAATTGTCGCTGATAAGCTGGAATCCATGCATAGCGACTGGAACCTGCTGGCTCAGGCCCCAGATCTCATAGGAAACGTTCTGCATATTCTTTGAATAGTGCGCATCACCTGTCGAGCAGGCAGTGCATTCTGAATAGTTGTTGATGCCGAGGCGTGCGGTGTGCGGGCCGATGCGGCGGTCGTAGGGAGGATCGTATGTGAAATTGCAGTAACCATCGACAGAATAGTTCACAAGCTCGATAGG
>JAIVYC010000165.1:0-2473 GCA_048635645.1 Sulfurovum sp.
CATTCTCACTTATCTTATCGCATAGCTCTTCCACGAACTTCCTGTCTGCAGTGAAGTTGTCAGAGAAGAAAAGCACTGTATCTATCCCTTCTTTCTGCACCTCAAGTATCTCCCTGAACACACTTTCAGCGCTTCGTTGCCTGTTTTTCTTTCCATTGATCGCCTGTGCAGGACAGAAGATGCAATCATACCCACACCCACGGCTGGTCACTATGCTCGCATATCTCTCATTGCTGAAAAGGAACCTGTATCTTTCCTGCTCTAAAAGTTTCCTATCCGGCTTTGGGAGTGAATCAAGGTCCTCTATGAACGGTCTTTTTGGGTTTTTCCTTATTCTCCCATTCTCGATATAAGCAAGCCCTTTTATGCCACCAAGAGACCCTTTTTTTTCTATTGCCTCTGCAAGTTCTGCTATGGTTTTCTCTGTCTCACCTATGATAACACTGTCAAGCCCGCTTTCTAACGCTTTTTCCGGGTTCAATGTAGGGATAAGCCCGATCCCTGTGAAATGCGCATCTTTAGCCAGACCTCGCAGGCCCGCAACCCTTTGCAGGTCCTCTTTACTGCCTATGTTCACGCAGACCAGGTCCTGGGTTTCCAGTGTCGTTTCCAATCTCTTTTTCTCTTCTACGATCCCGTCATATATCTTTACGTCAACACCTTTCTTCTCAAGAACCGCAGCCGGATACAATAACCCCATCGGAGGAAGGCGAAGATCCATCTTGATAAAAGACCCAGCCCCGCATCTGCCTTCTTTTCCTATCTCTTCCGACTCTGTCGGAGGTGTTATTATTGCAGCTTTCATCCGTTCATCCAAAGTTTGCCGGGCCACTGACCAATACAGTTCCAGTATCAGTGATAGGGTTCACCATTCTTATATAAATTGCCGTCCATATTCTTTGATATGCGTATCCTTTCCCCCCTGACCTGTGTTTCTGAGGTAGAACCTCTTATCCATGCAGGGGCTGATGAGTTCTATTGTGGTGTGATGTCCTCAGCCTGGAGAAAAGGTTTTTTCAGTGGCGGCTCTTTAAATGCCAACGGCGCATCAAAAGCAAATTTCTCTTCTTTTGAGGATCTGAAAGAAGCGGTCGAGATAGCGAACACCTACGAGGTTCCTATGTTCATGACCCTTAATGCCCAGGGTTATTCAAAGTATCAGATCACCGCGGTTCTTGAATCCGCAGAGAGAGCTGCAAACATAGGCATCAAAGGCCTCATAGTTGCGGATCCCGGCATGATAAAGGCCATCTCCAATAAAGGCATCCCGATCGATCTGCATGTCAGCACATTAGGCGCCATTTTTAATTCAAAGACCATCGAGTTCTACCGGGATCTGGGAGCCTCGCGTATCGTTCTGCCAAAGGAGCTTACCCTTGAGGAGGTCTCTGCCCTTGCAAGAGGTTCAGGGGTTGAAACAGAGGTCTTTGTTTTGAACGGCCTGTGCCATAATATTGAGGGCTTCTGCACACTCCAGCATGCAATGCTCAGATCCTCTGGTGCCGGCCGGTTTTCAAATGATTACGAGTCCCTGCTGCGGATCTTCGGGAGATTCCCAAAAGGATTAGCCCATCTCATACTATCCCACACATCTCTTAGGTATAGTGCGGGATGTGCTCTTTCCTATAATGTAAGACGCTTGAAAGGAAGCTCCTCCGCTGCTCTCTCTGCGGCTTCTTCCTGGCAAAGGATTGGCGCTTATCTTGACTCCTGTGCCCTATGTTCTATCCCTGATTTTCTTGATGCAGGAGTGGATGTCCTGAAATTTGAGAGCAGGTTTTTTTCAATCAAAAAGAAGCTGTCTGACATTGCATTCATAAAATCCTGCCGAGATTTCGCGGTGTCAAGACCGTCAAGAGAGGAATTCCGAGATTTTGCAATGCAACAATACACGGAATCGCACGGTTTCAAATGCAACAGCTCAAACTGCTATCCTTATGTCAATGCCGTGTGATCAACAAGGCATTATTTACATCCTGATCTAGATGTCAACTGAAGACAGAGCTACACCTTCCTAAGCAGTTTTTCCTGTTCATATATCTCGATTCCTGCATACCCTTCAGTTTCACCCACAAACCTTATGTCGATCCAGGTCGTGCACTGGGTTTCTTTTCCTTCTGTAGTATAGCATCTCTTGGCACATTCTTTTTCAGGCTCAAAGACTATTTCCAGTGTTTCATTCTTCTTTGAGACCACAACCCCTATGTTCTCACATGCTTTTATCCTGAGGTTTTCTTTTATGCGGATAGAATCTTTTTCGATTTTCAAGCCTTGCTCACCATCAGATCTTATCAAGGGAGCATCAAACCTTCGGATCTCCCCCTCTTCAATTCCCGCAACATTTATCCTATACCCCGAGGCAGCATCTCCCTGACCCAGGGTATACAGCCTCACATATTCATTTATTCTGAGTTCTTCTTCAAGAAATACAGCTGGACTATATCTCTTTTTTATCCTTTCACATTTGGCAGGG
>JAIVYC010000166.1:0-2449 GCA_048635645.1 Sulfurovum sp.
GGTCTTGCGAGCGTATGGGTTGGCGCGTTCGATGATTCTGAGGTCTCTTCTGCTCTTGCTCTTAAGGGTCTTTTGCCTGTGGCTATCCTTCCTATCGGTTATGCGGATGAGTCTCCAGAGAAGTCTGCGTCAGGCTACGGCTCCAGGGGCGAGCGCCTCTATTCCATCCAGGATGCGACTATTGCCGCTTCTTACGCTCAGCTTGCTGCGGTCAATGAGGGTCTTGCGAGCGTATGGGTTGGCGCGTTCGATGATTCTGAGGTCTCTTCTGCTCTTGCTCTTAAGGGTCTTTTGCCTGTGGCTATCCTTCCTATCGGTTATGCGGATGAGTCTCCAGAGAAGGCTCCTCGAAGAAGCAAGGGCGAGTTGTTCGCTGAAAAGTAGCTTTTAAATCCTTCCAAACCTTAATCCCTCCTAATGTTCCTCCAGTTCCTTTTCCTTGCTGTCCTTGTCCCTGCGGGTGTCTTTCTTAGCTACTGGACAAGGCGTGCTAATATACAGGGGTTTGAGATATGGCTTCCCTTCAGCATCATCCTTTCTTTCGGCATTTCCCCTTTGGTTGGTTTTGTTTTTGCAATGACCATTATCATTGCTTCCTGGTTTCTTTTTCCTTTTGAGCTTCAGAGCGTTGCCATAATGGGTGTCTGTCTCCTTGCAACTCTCTTGTCCTCTTCCTTCTTCACTGTGACCCAATCCAATTTCCTATGGGTCGCGATGCTGCTCACTGTCTCCTATAATATAGTCTCGAACGCGATCTTCGTTCTTCTTATGGCCAACTGGTTCAACGCTTTGAAGTTTTTCGTTTTTTCGGTTTGGCTTTCTTGGCTGGTCTATTCGAACTTCGGCTGGCAGCTTGTTTTGTGGTTTTCTGCCTGACCCTCTTTTCCTTTACTGGCTTTTTTTCTGTCTTCTTGGCTTTCGCAGGCTTTGGTTTTTCTGTCTTTTTGTTTTCAGCCTTTGCAGGTTTTTCTATCCTTGCAGGTCCTGTCTTTGGCACGCTCTCTTTTTTCCCGCCTAACCACCTTGAGCCCAGGAACAGGAGTATCCCAATCCCTGCCAGCACCCCTCCCTGCGGGTTGGTCTTCTCTATTATTCCCGCAAACAGATCCGAGGTCAGTTGTTTTGCAAGCCCTGGCGCGTTCGATCTTTCAAGCGCGGTGTCCAGTGTTGCAGGGATTATGAATCCCACTAAAAGAAGGGATATGCCTGTGATAAAGAGCACTTTTGAGAGCCATCTTGCTTTTTCCCGGGTGCTCCCTGCCATGATTATTCCTATGAGCAGGAGGATCATGCTTGCTGCCTGCACTATCCTTGTGTACAGGATTCCTCTGCTAATATGTTCTCTTGTCTGGTCCAGTTGCCTCTTGTCATATCCTTCTGCAAGGTCCATTGTGTCTGGAAGGTTTGCAAGTGCAGCGTCGACTTGCTCCTTGGCTTCTTTCAGGAGCTGCTCTCTTGCCTGCTCCCTGTATTCAGGCAGATAGTTCATCTCTTCAATATGTTTGTCTACTTGCGCTTCCAATATCCGGTCTATCCTCTCTCTGTCTTTCAGCCCCTTTGTGTTTATCGTGAGGTTTAGGGTGTCGTCTTCTGCTCTAATATAGGCAAGTGTGTTCGCTATCAGCGTGTGGGTCTGCTCCTTGAGCCACTCGTCGGTCATGATCTCCGCGCCAAGCCCGTCCCCTGCTTTTTCCACCATGGCTTCTTTCAGTGTCTCATATCCGTGGAGTTTCTCAAGCTCTTCCTCCCAGAACTGGGCTTTTAGCATTGTGTTCTCAATGTCATACAAAAGTATGCCTGTCGGCAATAGTATGATCAGTGCCATCGTCAGAACTGTTTGCCCTATCTTCCCGCACATGCTATTCCTGAATCTTTTTCTCGTTTATTACTCTTTTGCTTGTTCATTGGCCATATGTAAGTAGGGTTATATACTCAGAGGTTATTTCTTTTTCAATGAATTCTAAGCACTTGCTGATAGCACTGGTCTGCGTTCTTTTGAGCCTAAGCCCGGTCAGCGCTCTCACCTGTGCGGACATCGGCGGCACTGGCACGCTGGATACGACCTGCACGGTCACTTCTGATCAGACCGTGAGTGGAACAGTTGCAGGAACTGGAGATCTGATCATTGAAAGCGGAGCCGTTCTAACGATCCCATCAGCAGCAGAGTTGGCGATTAATATGAGTGGGGACGTTAGTATTTTCGGCAATATCACATCTGTCGGCAGTGTCGGCGCTAGTAAAAGTACCGCTCCCTGTATAGGCAATCCTGGCAGCAATGGGGGTTCCCTCACTGTCTCGGCAAATTCAGTTACTTTCTCTGGTTTGTTCACATCCACAGGCGGTACGGGCGGTACTTGCTCTATCACTTCTGACGCCGCAGGCTCTCGGTCTGGTCATGGAGGTTCTGGCGGCTCATTTACAGCCTCGACCACATCACTTACCCTTTCAG
>JAIVYC010000167.1:0-2441 GCA_048635645.1 Sulfurovum sp.
ACTCTCACCAGGGGTCGGGGCCCAGGGAGGAGAAGCGGAAAAAGCCCTGAAGGCAGGAACAGACTTCCCGATAATAGGAAGAGCGATAATAGACGCTAAGAACCCAGAGGAAAAAGCGCGAGAGCTCAAAGAAACCATCAACAAGCTGACAGGGAAAAGAGAAGAGCAGGCAACAGATGCAAGACTTGTAAAACTGCTTGTCGAAAAAGAGGCCCTGAGATCAGGGGATTTCACGCTCAAGTCAGGAAGAAAAAGCACCTACTTCTTTAACGCAGGAAACCTGAACGATGGAAAAGCACTGGATATCATAGGCGAAGCATATGCAGACAGGATAGCTCAGCTAATGGAAACAAAAAGGATAGATAAGCTATACGGGCCTGCATACAAGGGCATCTCCCTTGCAGTCTGCGCATCAACCGCGCTCTATACAAAATACGGGATAAACCTGCCTGTAGTATATGACAGGAAAGAGGCAAAAACCCATGGAGACGTGAGGGATAAATGGCTCGTTGGAGAACTGAAAGAAGGGGACAGGCTCCTGCTGATAGACGATGTGATAACCACTGGAGGCACAAAATTCGAGGCAATGGAAAGATTCAATGCACTCGGGAAGGATATTAAGATCACAGACATTATCGTGCTATTTGACCGGCAGGAAAAAACCATGGACGGAAAGAACCCTGTGGAAGAAATGAAAAAGAAGGGTCTTGAGGTCACAGGCATACTAAAAGCAAGAGATGTGTTCGAATACCTGAAAGGAAAAGAGATAGACGGAAGGATGATCGTTAGCGATGAGACCTACCAGAGATTCAAGGAACACCAGAAAGAATATGGTGTGTGAGAAATGGAAAAACTGAGAAAGTACTACAATTTGAAAAACGAAGATCCATACGAGTGGATCATAGAGCTTATCGCCAAAACAGAATTATTCTTTGGAAGACCCGTGAGTATAGATGAAGTCATCATATTTGTAAGAGTCACGTGTCCGCAGATAGATGAGAGCAGACATGCCAGGATCTCAAAGTACGTGACAAACGTCAGAAGAATAAGAGTGAAAACATGGTCCTGGAAATCTATAATGAAGATGGTTGGCGTGAGACTTAGTGACCGTGTGTTCAGGCAAGAGATCGCAAAGAAAACCGAATGCCAGATAAGCAAGAACCTAAGAAACCAGAGACTCATGCAGGAATTGCTTGATGGCACCAAAATAGACAAAGCAACCCTTGCCAAGGGCAAGAGCCTACTGTCAGGGAAAAAACCGCTCGTATTTCTGATAATAGACGAAGAAAAAGCAGAAGAAGACTTCAAGAGGTTCTGGAAAGCTAGTTGATGACCTCAGGCTTGTCACCGACGATCACCGTGCACTCAGCCTGGGAGATCATGCCGCCGGATCTCTCTTTCAGGACAGGATACCTGTAGAGAGCGTTCACTCCAAGCAACTGGGAAATAGCGAGGTTCACGCGGGCCTGGGGAAGGTCGATCCATCTAGAAGCAAATGGAAGAGAAGAGAACTCAATCTTTGCTTTCTTAAGGATCATTCTTGCATCAGCAAGGCGGACAGGCCGGTCCCTGTAATAGCGAAAGATAAAGGCCTCAGGAGAATCAACGACCATGCCAGAACCATCGGTCGCAAAAGGCTCTATTGCAATGACCATGCCATCCTCCAGGACACCAGAACCCTTAGGGATATTAGGTATCGTAAGCCCCACATGCAGAACGAACTGTCCAAGAAGATGACCGGAAAGATTCACTACAGGCCTGAAGCCAAACGAGGCTATCTTATCCTCTACAGCCTGGCCTATTTCCTTCACCTCCCTCCCAGGAGTGGAAAGCCTTACAGCCTCAGAAAGCGCCTCCTCAGAGGCCCTGACCAGGTCAGCATGCTTTCCTGAAGGATCCAAGGAAAATGCGCGGTCAGAGATATAACCGTCAACATGCACGCCAAAATCGACCTTTAAAAGATCATCCTCGCCAAAAACCAGGGAGCACGACCGGTCAGGGGTGTAATGAGCGGCAATGTTATTGACAGAAAGATTGCACGGAAAGGCAAGGCTTCCGCCGAGAGATATGATATTTGACTCTATGGACTCGGCTATCTCAAGAAGACCCATCCCAGGGCCTATGAAGGACAAGGCCTTCTGCTCTACCTTCCTTGAGATATCACCCGCCTTTCTGTAAGACTCTAGCATGAAAACCATCCAACTCCCTTGCGCTCTTCTCCCAAGAGAAACCCCTTGAAAAAGCAAGGGCCTTCCTGGAGATTGAATTCCTAAGTAACTTATCATTTAAAAGCCTGTTTATCTGCAAAACAAACTCCCCCGAGGAATCAGCATACAACCCACGGCTGCGCCCGACAAGCTCCTTAACACCTGAATTAGGCCTTGCGACCACTGGAAGAGAGAAAGAAAAGGCCTCAAGAACCGTGAGAGAGAATCCTTCCC
>JAIVYC010000168.1:0-2344 GCA_048635645.1 Sulfurovum sp.
GAATAGTCCGCTAAGAGGGGTGTAAATTAGCAGCATTTGCATCATTATTGACAGCCCGATCGCTCCGATCAAGTACTTATTAGTGAACAAGATAGATAGGGAGCTTGCCTTTTCTGTCTTGGCATTAAGGGCATTGAACATCTGGAACAGGATAAGGCTTGTGAGCGCCATTGTCCTGGCATACCCGACATCCGGGAGATATCTCATGAATATCAGGAGGGTTCCTGCCGCTATGACAGTTCCTCTTAGCAGCATCAAATATGCCCTTCTCTTCCCTATGATCCCTTTTGCCTGTTTTCTCGGCTCTCTGCTCATCAGGTCCTTTTCCTTTGGCTCGACCCCGAGAGCAAGGGCTGGGAGCCCGTCTGTGACAAGGTTCATCCATAGTATGTGTATCGCAAGCAGCGGCAATGGCAGTCCAAGCATGATGCCAAGGAAGATCGTCATCACTTCTCCTACATTGCTTGAGAGCAGGTAGTACACGAATTTCCCTATATTAGCATATACTCCTCTTCCCTCTTCCACTGCGTTCACTATCGAGGCGAAGTGGTCGTCTACAAGCACTATATCTGATGCCTCTCGTGCCACGTCTGTGCCTGAGCGTCCCATTGCTATCCCTATGTCTGCTTTTTTGAGTGCAGGCGCGTCGTTTATCCCGTCCCCTGTCATTGCCACGATGTGGCCTTTTTTCTTCAGGGCCTCGACTATCCTTACCTTGTGTTCTGGGTCTACCCTTGAGAATATGGCTATTTTTTCGCTTCCAATGTCTATCTCATCTATTTCCGCTCCTGTAACTGCTTTCCCCTCTATCCCTATCGCTTTCCCTACAGCAACTGCTGTCTCTTTGTGGTCTCCTGTGACCATTACTGTCATTATCCCTGCTGTCGTGCATCTCGCGACCGCCTCTTTCACTCCTTTCCTTGGGGGGTCTATCATCCCTTGGAGCCCTGCGAATATCAGGTTCTCTTCTATCTTTCTTTTTCCTGGGTGCTCCTTATATGCAAAACCAAGCACTCTCAGCGCGTTCGAGGCGAACTCTTTGTTCTTTTCCAGTATCGCCTCCCTGTCTTTCTGGGTCAGCTTCCTTATCCTGCCGTTATCTATTATCCTGCCGCATCTTCCAAGCAGCACGTCAGGCGCTCCTTTTGAATAGACTATTTGCTTCCATCCCGTCTGGTGGATCGTGCTCATGAGCTTTCTTTTGGAGTCGAATTCTATTTCCGAGACCCTGGGCTCTATTTTCTCAAGTTTTGCCTTGTCAAGCCCTCCTTTTGACCCTGAGACAAGCAGGGCTATCTCTGTTGGGTCTCCTTTGTCAAGCTCTGCGTCATTGCAGAGGATCCCTATCCTGAGCATGAGCTTAAGGTCTTTTGTCTTCCCTTTGATCTCTCCTGCTTTCAGCCCGTTCCCTGTGAGCTCAAGGGTTTTCCCGTCAACATATATCTTTTTGACGGTCATCTGGTTGCAGGTGAGTGTTCCTGTTTTATCCGTGCATATCACCGTGGTACATCCGAGCGTCTCTATTGACGGAAGCCTGCGCACCAGCGCTGACTTTTTCGCCATTTTTTGCACTCCTATCGCAAGGGACACTGTGACCACTGCTGGCAGCCCTTCAGGCACTGCTGCAACTGCCAAAGCTACCGCAACAATGAACATTTCTATCATCGTCCCTTCTGCTCTCAATACCCCTCCTAAAAATATGATCAGTGCTATTCCGACCACTACCTCTCCAATGCTCTTCCCGAGTGTTGCCAGGTTTTTCTGCAGCGGTGTCTTTTCCTCTGGTGTCTCTTCTATTATCCCAGCGATCTTCCCTATTTCAGTGCCCATTCCTGTGGCAAATACGAGTGCCTTGCTCCTTCCTCTTGTGATTGTCGTGCCTGAGTATGCCAGGTTCACCCTGTCTACCAGCTGGGCCTTCTCTTCTATCTCCTCTGTTTTTTTGGCCACTGGGACCGATTCTCCTGTGAGCACTGACTCCTGTATGTGAAGGTTGACCTGTTCTATCAGCCTGCAATCCGCCGGGACTATCATTCCGGTCTCAAGCAGGACCATGTCCCCTGGCACAAGCTCCTCTGAATCTATCTCTGTCCTTTTCCCGTCCCTGATCACGCTCGCTTTGGGGCTTGTGAGTTTTTTCAGGGCCTCTATTGCCTTTTCAGCCTTGTATTCCTGGATGAATCCAAGGGCTGCGTTCAGAACCAATATCACGCATATGATTATGGTGTCAAGGGTCTCTCCAAGCAGTGCTGAGACCACTGCTGCAAAAATAAGTATAAGGACAAGCACGCCTTTGAATTGCGCAAGGAACATCTTGAGCGGGTTTATCCTGTGGAGTTCCTCA
>JAIVYC010000169.1:0-2331 GCA_048635645.1 Sulfurovum sp.
AAGTGCTTTCCCTATAAAACCAATGGACGGGAGCTATATATGGGGATGGAGCAAACCGGTCTCTCTCATTGTCTTTCTTATAGCTATTGAATTCACTGCATTATTAGGAGGAGAATTCCTGGCTGGTATGGTCTAATGAAAAACAAAAGCAAGGTCTTGGCGTCTGCATTCGGGGTCATTGGTATCTGGATCCTCTTCTATAACATCGTGGTATTCAAGATGGGTCCCTTATCCGCGTTCTTTGGCATTCTTGACACTGTCAATTCGCTGCTTATTGATTCATTCGCTCTTGTTGTTCTTGGATGCATCATAGCCTCGCTCTTTGTGTTCGTTGATATATGCGTTCAGATACTCTCTGACCCTGCCAGCTTCCATAAGATAGACCTGCTGTATAAGAGGTTCTTTGCAAAGGGCATGCACGCGAGATTCCTTTCCTCTCTCCTGGTATTAAGAAGGACCAAGACAAAAAAGGATCTTCCTTCAAGCGCAGGTGAAGCCGCAGCAAGCCTTGCTCTCCTTTATACCCTCAGCTTTCTTTTCATATTCATCTTTTCAGAAGCGCTGTTCTTCCTCACCAGAGGCTCTGGGTTCAATGTCACTGTCACCCCATTGACAGAGATACTCATACCAACGATAGCTATTGCGATACCCTTAAGCGCGAGAATGCTGTCTGTCATAGGACATCCCAAAGCAGAGGAGTATTCAAAACTTCTTCCCTCTTCCTTCTTTACTGTGCTCCTTATCTCTCTTGTGGCGATATCAAGTTCCATAAACCCCTACTCCTTCATTCTCGAGACATTCAAAAGCGGGCAGGGCTCTGCGTTCTTGAGCACAGCGGCTTATCTCGCGTTCATCCCTGTCCTCATCGAAGCCATAAGATGGCACATGACGAGCAGTGAATAGGTCCTGCCAGAGTGCGCTACCCCTTTAGTTCCAGAAGAGCGGTCTTTTATATCTTTCATACCTGAATTGAATGTATGCTTATTGCAGGGATCGATGAGGCTGGAAGGGGTCCTGTGATAGGTCCGATGGTTCTCGCCTGCGTTGTTATTGACTCAAAGGATGAGGGAAAGCTAAGGAGAGAAGGGGTGAAAGATTCAAAGGAGCTCTCGCCTAAGAAAAGGGAGACGCTGTACGGCTGGATAAAAGAGATCGCAAAAGAGTCCGCATGCGTTGAGGTAAGCGCCAGGGAGATAGATGAACTGAGAAAAGGCATCTCATTGAATGAGATCGAGGCAAGAAAGATCGCAGAGATGATCAATGGGCTTGAGCTCCAGGCGGATGTCGTTTATGTTGATGCTCCTGACCCTATCGCGGAAAAGTTCGCCAAAAGGATCCATGGCTATGGAGTGGAAGGCAGGATAGTCTCAAGGCATAGGGCTGATTCTACGTATCCTGTGTGTTCCGCGGCATCGGTCCTCGCAAAGGTGGTCAGGGACAGGAGGGTAAAAGAGCTCGCGTCTGTGTATGGCAGGATAGGGAGCGGGTATCCGAACGATCCTGTCACTGTTCAATTTCTTGAGTCCTGTCTTGATGATGGGGGATATCCTGAGATCGTGAGACATTCCTGGGCTACGGCAAGCAGGCGCCTGATGGAAAAGCAGCAAAAGAAGCTTGACCTCTGGTGAGGTGCTTTTCACTAGCAGGTGAGAACGCTAATCATGGGCTGGTGAGCCTTACTTTCCCTGCTTCATGGACTATCTTTATGTGCGTGCCAAAGTCTTCCACTTCAACATTAGGTCTTACCTGCTTCTTTATCATGATATTGCCCAAGGTGAACTCCAGGTGATCGTCTGAATAGCTTATCTTTGAGTTTGTCTTGCGCTCAAGGATGTATTGTCCTCCCTGACCTGTGTAGTAGAGAGTGTTTACGCGCGAGGCGATGAGGTCTGCCTCGAAGTTCAAAGCTGCCTTGTCTGAGAGAAGTCTTTCAGTGCTTGCTAACTGGGCATATATGACGGCGAATAGACCTATGAGTATGAAAAAGGCAGCCGTCACTAAGATAGCTTCTATTGAATATTGCGCCCTCATCCTAGCTGGGAAAGGGACTCATTGAGCTTGACCCCTGCTGCTTGGGTCGTAGCTTCTCCTGCTGTGAGCAGGAACTTTATCGCCATTGTAGCGATCAGTATCCCTGCTGCGGCAAGCAGGATAACTACGATTGCAGAAGACAATCCTCTTTTTGAGCAACCAACCATATGAGGGTATTGTATTCGAAAATGATTATATAGGTTTTGCAGTCTCAGACAAGGGGAAGATTGCGGAGTGACATGAACAAAAGATTTCCAAGTATCAGGAGTGTTGGTGCATAGAATAGCGCTCTCTTGCGGT
>JAIVYC010000170.1:0-2371 GCA_048635645.1 Sulfurovum sp.
TATCATTAGCTGGATGAAAAGGGCAGGGACCACTATCGCACCCATGCTTGGGTCCGGCGGTATCTGGCCGGAGAAAAGGAGTATGCCTGCCTCGAATATCGTGAAGAGGATGGTCATGAGCTTCTGCGCGCTCTGGTATGTGTTCCTTCCTTCCTGGGTGCTTGTGTCGAATTTCAGCACTCCAGCACCTGACAGGAGCTGCAGCACTATAGACCCCATGACTATCGGTCCGATACCAAGGGCTATTATCGAGTCGAATCTTCCCGCGAGTACCGCCCTTAAAGATTCAAAGAAATCGACGGCATCGGGGGATATCCCCCATAATGGCGTTTCAGCGAGCAGGAAGTATAGAAGAAGGATTATCCCTGTCCAGGTTATCTTCTCCTTGAAGGTCAGGGTACGTTTCGGTTCTACTACTTTTGGAAGGAAATTTACAAATGTCTTCCACATCTATGATATCCATCCTTTAGGCTGGTACGGCTTGGCCACCTGCTTCCTCTATTTTTCTCTTGGCACTGCCTGAAAATTCCTTTGCTGTCACAACGAAAGCCCGCGTTGGTTTCCCGGTTCCAAGGAGCTTGTCAATATTCATTGATTCAAGGTTCACGTGTGTCTTGTCTTCTTTCACTTCAGCAAGCTTTTTCTCTATGAGCGAGTCCGTGATCTCCTCAAGCTGGAACAGGTTTATGGTTCTCAGCCTCGCAGCTGAGTTTCTTGGGGTAAAGCCTTTGTTTTTGTCCTTGAAAAAGCCGTCAAGTATTGCCCTGATCTTATTATGCTTGAACCTGCCTGCGTTCCCGCTGCCTCCTTTGTTCCCTTTTCCCCTGCGCTTTTTCTTGTGTCCCCAGCCATGGGTGTGGGTTCCTCTTCTCTCATGAGCTTCTCTTCCTCTTTTCCTCACGACCATCTTATATCATCCTCTCTATGAACGCGTTTATCGCAGGGCCTCTGTATCCGAGCGCCCCGCCTTCCTTGAAGGTCCTCTTTATCCCTTCATGCCCTTTTCTTGGTGGATGGAGCCTGATAACGGGTTTTATGCCAAGGGCTTCAAGTTTCTCCTCTCCTTTGGATATGACATCTGCGATCTCACCGAATGTCTTGTACTTCGTGTTCTGCGACAGGTATTCTTCAGTGACCTTCCTGCTCCCGGCAAGACGGGCTCTCTTACTCAGGGTTTTTTCCAACAGTTCCTTGTCGACCTCTCCCCAGGTGATATAGTCCTTTGCCTTTTTCAGCATGCCGAGGTTCGAGGGGGTCTCTTTCAGAAGGACCGCGTGGTTGACCCTGTTAAGCCTTAGCATGCTCATAGTATCATTTATTCCTGAGGCAACCGCAATGCGCCCTCTCAACCTTACAGCGATCATCATTTTATTTTATCGCTCCTTTCATCTGGCTTGCTTTCTTAAGGCTGTCAAAGACCGCCTTTACCATGTTCATCCTGCTTTTTGTTCTTCCTTTTGATTGGGACCATGCATCCTTAAGTCCTGCAAGCCTGAGTATCACGCCTGCTGTTTCATTTGTTGCAAGACCTGTGCCTTTCGGCGCTGGAAGGACCTTGAACCTGATGCTTCCTGATCTTCCCTGGACTGTGAATGGAAGCGAATGGCCTGCATTGCATGAGCATTCCCAGGAGCCGCATGCAAGAGGGACTGAAATGATGTTGAGTTTCGCGGCATTGATGGCTTTTGTTATGGCTGGACCATACTCCCATGCCTTGCCTATGCCGATCCCAACGTAGCCCTTTTTGTTGCCTACTGCTACCATGACAAAGAATTTCTGCCTTCTTCCTGAATCCGTCATCCTCTGGGTTCTTTTGAATGGCCGCTTTGCCTTCCCAATGCCGATGACCTCTTCGTCCAGGCCCGGGAGAAGTGCGTCGGCTATCTCAGGCTCCCTGATTATGAGATTCCGCCCGATTATCTGGTCCATATCTGTGATCTCTTTTGACTTCACCATTCTACCGAGCGTGGTCTTTGGTGTCCAGTCTTCAATATTGAACTCTTTTCGTCTTTTTGGTCTCTGTTTTCGTTTCATCATGATCATTCACCGATTATCTTATCCTTTAATGCACTGAATGCGTCAGGTATTGTTTCAGGGTCTGTGTTTTTCTTCAGGTATTCTGAGAATTGCTTGGAATAAGCTCCTTTGTCTGGTTTAAGTTTTGCCGCGTATTCCGCTATGTGTTGCCCTGAGATCCTTTCCTCGCTTGGATATTGGGCATTGCTTGGCACGTTGAACCCTGCATCTATCGCACCCTTTAGTACTGCGAACAGGTTCGACCCAGGCACAACCCTTCTGACACCTATATCGAACACGGCCTTTTTGATGCCTGCTTTCACAGCGCGCTTTCCGCACAAAAGACCTGTAAGAT
>JAIVYC010000171.1:0-2305 GCA_048635645.1 Sulfurovum sp.
CCATGGGCTGTCCCTGTGCCTTCTGAACACGAATGCAAGGCCGTCTGGGGAGAGGTTTTTGCTTATGACACATACCCTTGCCCTTCCTCCTGGAACTTGCGCTTCAGTGTCCAGCACAGGGTTCGCTTCGTCCAAGGGCCTCCCTGACTGCAGTCTGAATCTTGCTGCGAGCGCCTCGGCATCCTCTTTGGTGGGTATGATGTTCGTGACGCATTCCAGCCATTCAGCGTGCAGCAATTTTATCGGGTATTCCCCGATAGGGGCGTTTATGTAAAGGTCCTGCATGTGCGGGTCCGCAAGAAGTATCTCCATTATCCCAAGGCCTGCAGTGTATCTGACCAGGATGGTGGCGAGTTCCTTGGTCTCTTTCTGTGTCAACTCCACCTTCCATTCCTTTGCTATCTCCATTATCAGGTCCCTGCCTACTCTTTCAAAGTACTCTCTTGCTCTTTCTGAGAACTCAGAGGCTATCGGCTTGTGCCCTGCCATTATCTGCCTTGCGGCCCCGAGCACATAGTACTTATCCTGGCTGAGCTGGAATTCGGGCGGGGTTATGAAATAGAACTTCTCCACTTTGTCAGGCACTGAGAATATCCTGACCATCACCCCGTCAAGTATCTCGTACCTGTCTATTTCCTCTCCTGCTGTCGGGGGTGTTGCCATGAATCTTGTGAGCGTGAAGTTCGGTCTTATTATCGGCAGAAATAGCTCTTCATAGAGGCTTCTGTCCCCTGCTTTCATGCCTCTGAGGTGGTCTTTTGCCTTTTGTACCAGCTCAAGCTTGTCCATCATCTCTTTGATAGGCAGGAGGACGTTTTTCAGGTAGTGTTCGCTCGAGGCCCTGAATTTCGCTGTCTTGTATTTTCTCGCGTTCACTTTCTCGCTTTCAATGGCGTTCAGGAGATAGATATATCCACCGAGCGGGTCTCTCCTGAGCTTGTCAAGAAGCAATTTCTGTATGAAGTATGACCTTTGAGGGTACAGTTTCTCATCCCCCCCTCCGACCCCGAGGTTGTCATATGAGAATAATTTCTGGTTCTGCACGATGTCCTGTATCAGTTGCGCGACCTCAGAGAGCATGCGCGTGTGGTCAAGCCCATACTCGTTCTCGTATGCTTCTGCCAGCACGACCCTGTCCACTTTGCCTGCCTCTAATATCTTGTCTATCGTCCTTGCCATGCATTCTTCGTTCCCTTCTATGCTTGCACCGTATGGACACCCCAGGCAGTTGACCTTGAGGATCTGTTCCCCTCCCTCTTGGGTCAGCTCATAACTGCATATTTTCTTCTTATCCATAGGACCGACAAAAGTTTATAAAGTATTTTAAGTTAACTTATTGTTATGGCGCTCTTCTCTCAGTCTTCTCAGCCTCAACAGGTGGATGCCGAGACGCAGAAAACGATCAATGAGCTTATCCGGAGATTGAACAATATTGACCGGCGTCTCAGGATCAATGAGCAGACCATAGTCACGCAAAGGCAGCTTCTTGACAATACAGGAGGCAATTTGATAAAGCTTAGGAAGGATATGACAGAACGCATGAAATCTTTGGAGTCTTCAAGGAGCGAGCTTTCTCAGAAGTTGCATGAGCTGGACACTAAGATGGATGAGCTTTCTTCAAAGGTCCGTTCTCTCCCTTCTAAGGAGCATTTGAGCGAGATCAAGACGACGATCGATCTGCAGAGCCCTTCAGAGGCAGAGCCTGATCTTGATGAGGCGCTTAAACTCTTGGGTGAGGTAAAGTAGGTGATTTGATTGCTATTTGGAAGGAAAACAAGGCCTCTTCCTATTGCAGAGGCACAGACAATGTTATCTTCAGGCACTCCTGATGGTGTCGTGAAGCAGAGACTTAAGGAGGAAGGATATACCGAGGAGGAGGTTTCAAAGTCCATTGATCAGGCGCACATAAAGCTTGGCGTCGCTCCAAAGCAAGGGGCTGCTCCGGCCCCATGGGAGTCCCCCTCAATGCATCCGCCTGAAGGTGCTTCAGAGGCTTCATCTGAGAGGCCGCCGTGGGAGTCTCCTCCTGCTCAGCAACCACCTCCAGCATTAGGCTCTCAGCAACCCCTGGAACCTCGGACCCAGCAACCCCTGGAACCTCAGACCAAGGAGCCCCTTGAGCCCCAGCAACCCCAGCAGCAGCCTTGGCAGGTGCCTGAGGGCGAGACCCCTGACCAGTCTCAGTATGAGAAACGGGAACTTCAGTATACACAGGAGGGTCAGGTTCAGGGTTACGAGGGACAGGATCAGCTTCAGGGTTACGAGCAGGCTCAGCAACCCTCTGAGCTTCAGCAAGTGGAGCAGC
>JAIVYC010000172.1:0-2255 GCA_048635645.1 Sulfurovum sp.
GCAGCGCTGGGTTCAGAAACAAAGTTAAGAATATTAATTCCGGCATCAGAAGCCGCCTCGCGTAGTTCCCGTCGCTTGATAAAGAGTTAGCTTCTTATATTAATTGCTCAACTATTAATTGCATGCAGAGGTGGCAGAATCTGGTTATCGCGCAAGCCTGCTAAGCTTGTGGGCCTTTGGCCCTTCTGAGTTCAAATCTCAGCCTCTGCGCTCTTTTTTCGTCAACGTTTTTTCTAACTAAAGCAAGAGATTTAAGCTAAAAAAGTTGGTTCCCAAATCTCAGCCTCTGCGCTCTTTTCTAGATATGAGGTCAGTAGTATGTGTTGTTTTGTCAACAGAGAGAACAGATAGAGGTTCATCAACGGGATAATCTAGATTGACTTATTCAAGGTCAGTAAGGGATAACCCGCTCAAGCACGTTCTCAAGCGACTGAAAGAAATTCTGCAATTCTGAGAAGCGGGCTTTGTATGTGTCTATGCTGTCTTCTGTGCTTACCTTCTGATGTATGCTTTCTATGGTTGAAATGGCGCCTGAAAGCTCAAGTCTGTTGACCTGTAGTATCGCAAGCTTTTCCACATTGCCGAGTGACTGACTTATCGCCTTGAACTTTGAAATATTGGTGTTTATGTGTGTCATGTGGGATTCAAGAGAAGCTTCGGAAAGATAGGCAGTGCTTGTGAGAGCTGTTTCAAGTGCCACGCATTCCTTATACAAGACGAGAAGAGTGCGTCTATCTACCTGCCTTCCCTCCACCTGACCTGTCTCTGTCAGTGAGTCTATGCCCTCCTTCATGCCACTAAGGATCGTATACATGAGACTCGAAAGGACAAGCCCGGTTGCCATAAGGAAAAGTTATGCGCCAAGACTTATATAAAAGGGTAGATTCTCCCTTTCTTCAAAGGGTCTTCAGGCCATGGGCTTCAAGGATGTCCTTGGCCAAGCGTATCTCCTCTTCTGATGGAGGCGGTATGTCCTTCAGTCTATTGCCCAAGCCAAGACGTTTCCATTTCTCAAGTCCAAGCTTGTGGTATGGAAGGAGCTCCACAAGTTCAAGCGACTTCAGGTCTGAAAGGAAAAGCGCGAGCTTCTCTATGTCTTCCTTTGAATCTGTGGTTCCTGGGATTAGGACGTATCTTACCCAGAATTTCTTTTTTTTCTCTGCAAGGAACCTGGCGAGTTCAAGGGGTTTTGAGTTTTCCCTGCCTGTCAGCCACTTGTGTTTTTCAGGGTCCATGTGCTTGATGCCCAGAAGAAAAAGGTCTGTGCATTCAAGGACCTTTTCCGCCCCTTCTCTGCCATAGAAGCCGCAGGTGTCCACTGCTGTGTGTATGCCGTTTTCCTTGCATTTTTTCAGCATCTCCTTGAGAAATTTGGGCTGCATGAATGGCTCTCCTCCTGAGAATGTGACTCCCCCTGAGTTCGTGAAATATGGTTTGCCTGAGAGTATCTTTGACATGAGTTCGCGGGTGGTCATTTCTTTTCCACCTGACGGGTCCCATGTGTCTGGGTTATGGCAGAACTTGCAGCGCATAGGGCATCCTTGCATAAAAAGGACGAACCTGACCCCTGGTCCATCCATGGTACCCATGGATTCTGTGGAGAGTATTTTCCCTGAAACCATTGTCAGATGCTCTCATGTATTGTTCTTGCAAGGACTTCTCTTTGTTGGGCTGGTGAAAGCTTGATGAAGTTCACTGCATATCCTGAGACCCGGATGGTCAATTGCGGGTATTTGGATGGGTTTTTCATTGCATCAAGAAGTGTCTCTTTTGAATGGACATTCACATTAAGATGCTGGCCGTTTTTGGTGAAATAGCCGTCAAGGATGCTTATGAGATTGTTCTTCTTGGTCTCTTGTGTCTTTCCAAGGGTTGTTCTTGCTATTGAGAATGTGTTTGATATCCCATCCCTGCAGTATTTGTATGGGAGCTTTGCCACTGAGTTAAGGGATGCTATGGCACCATGGGTGTCTCTTCCATGCATTGGGTTTGCTCCTGGTGCGAATGGCTCTCCAGCCTTTCTTCCATCAGGGGTTGCTCCTGTCTTTTTGCCGTATACGATGTTTGAAGTGATTGTAAGGACTGAAAGCGTGGGTCTGGACTCTCTGTATGCCTTGTGTTTCTTGAGCTTCATTATGAACTTTTTCACAAGTTCTGCTGCTATTGAATCTACTTTATCATCATCATTTCCGAATTTAGGGAAATCTCCTGTGAGCTGGAATGAGGTTGTTATTCCTTGCTTGTTTCTTACTGGT
>JAIVYC010000173.1:0-2287 GCA_048635645.1 Sulfurovum sp.
TTGAGAATTTGGCAGTAATGTCCCGGGAAGATAGGGCTAAAGCCACAGCCGAAGCAGCTTGAGCACAGCTCTTGTACGAGTAGCTGCTACCATTTGGAGTGAATTCGGTAAATGGGGTCTACGTTTGCCCCTTGTTGTTAATTAGTCAAGATTCAAGGGGGCATAGAAGTTTAAGAATAAAGATAAAAAATCAGAAGACATATTGAAATAATAGAAAACAGCCTTTACTGAAGCCTTTGCCTGTGATCGCGGTCCTTAAAGCTCTTGGCATCAAGACAGACAAGCAGATATCCAAGGCAATAACAAGCGACCCCAGCATACTCGAAGAACTATACTTTGCCTTTGAATCTGTGGCCGAACTGAAAAATGAAGAGGACGCGACAGACTTCATAGGCAAGAAAGTGGCTGTCGGCCAGCAAAAGCCTGCCCGGATGGAAAGGGCGAAGCATGTGCTTGACAGATACCTCCTGCCGCACATAGGAATGGAAAAGGAAAACAGGATAATGAAGGCATATTTCCTTGCCAAGATGATAGAGAAGCTCATGAAGTTCTCACTGAAGAGGATAGGCGCAGATGACAAGGACCATTACGCGAACAAGAGACTCCACCTTGCAGGCGACCTTCTGGAAGATGTCTTCAGGGTCGCCCTCAGAGGCCTCACGGCAAACGCGGTCTACTCGCTTGAGAAAGCCGCGAAAAGAGAAAGAAAGCTCTCGATCAGGACCGCGATAAGATCAAGCCTGCTCTCTGACAGGATAGGACATGCAATGGCAACAGGTGCATGGGTCGGTGGAAGGCAAGGAGTATCACAACACCTTGACCGGCTTAATTATGTCGCCACGATATCACACCTCAGACGCGTAAGGTCCCTATTATCAAGGACACAGCCGCACTTTGAGGCAAGAGATCTTCACTCGACCCACTGGGGGAAACTATGCCCGAACGAGACACCTGAAGGCTCGAACATAGGACTTGTGAAGAATCTCTCGCTTACGGCAGAGATATCCACCGGAGCAGATCAAAAACCAATAGAAGACGCGGTATATCAATTAGGCGTCAAGAGCGAGTGGTGAGAAAAATGGTCAATGTATACCTGAACGGAAAATACCTTGGAACCCACGCGAACCCCGATAAGTTCCTTGAGGACTTCAAGGAAAAAAGAAGAGAGAAGAAAATATCAGGGGAAGCAAGCATAGTCTTTTATGAAAATATGAATGAGATACAGATAAACTCTGACGCTGGAAGGATAAGACGCCCTCTCATAGCAGTGCGGAACGGAAGATCGCTAGTGAACGAAGAAACAATAAAGAAGGTCACTAAAGGAGATCTCAACTGGGGGGACCTGGTCAAAAAAGGAGAGATAGAGTACCTGGATGCAGAGGAAGAAGAGAACGCGCTGATAGCCCTGAAAGAAGAGGATCTCACCAAAAAGCACACGCACCTGGAGATAAGCCCGATACTTGTATTTGGGGTCTCTACAGGCATAATCCCGTACTCACCGCACAACCAGGCATCAAGGACCAACCTTGGAGCGAACATGGCCAAGCAGGCGATCGGGATATACGCATCCAACTACCGTCATAGGACCGACACCCAAAGACACATACTTCACTATCCTCAGAGCTCTCTCGTCACGACAGAGACAGCAGAAACGGTCGGGACAGGACTAAGACCTGCAGGGCAGAACCTTGTGGTCGCAATACTCTCATATGAAGGCTACAATATGCAGGACGCGTTCATCATAAACAGGTCCTCAGCAGAAAGAGGAATACTAAGATCCTCATTCTACCGCACCTACAAGGTCGAAGAGATAAGATACCCTGGAGGCCAGACAGACAAGATAGAGATGCCAACAGAGGAAGTGACCGGCTACAGGCTCCAGAATGTATACAGATACCTTGACGCTGACGGGATAGTATCCCCTGAATGCATTGTAGACCATGACGACGTGCTCGTTGGAAAGACATCCCCTCCAAGATTCCTGGAGAGCCTTGAAGAATTTGGAGCATCAGTGACAAAGAGAAGGGAAAGCTCTGAAGCAGTGAAGGGTGGGGAAAAAGGAATAGTCGACCTGGTCATTATCACAGAGACAGAAGAAGGCAATAAGATGATAAAGGTCAAGATAAGAGATGACCGGACGGCAGAGATAGGAGACAAGCATGCGTCAAGACACGGGCAGAAAGGTGTCATAGGCCTTCTTGTGTCGCAGGAAGACATGCCATTCACAGTGGACGGCGTGGTCCCTGACATAATAATCAGCCCCCACGCGATACCTTCAAGAATGACC
>JAIVYC010000174.1:0-2277 GCA_048635645.1 Sulfurovum sp.
GCATCCGCTGAAGGCGAGGTCTCCCATGTTCTCAGGCGCTTCTGAAATAAAATCCTCTACCTTAAGCTCTGCCTTCAGGCTCTTTAACCCATTTTCAAGCGTTCTTACAACTTCTTTTTCGAACTTTTCCCACATTTCAATGCGATCCTCTCTATCTCCTTTCTTGAAAACAAGGGCTGGGTGCTGTGACATCTTATCACCCTGCTTGCAGCAGCGGTCCCGAGCCTTGCACACTCTTCTAACTCCAATTCCTCAATGAGCCCTGTAAGAAAGCCGGCAGCAAACCCGTCCCCAGCTCCTGTCGGATCGACCAGTTTTGTTTTGACAATAGGGGTGCGTATCTCTCTGCTCTTGTATTTGACGATGGAACCTTTTGGACCGAGGGTCTTTACCAGCACCTCAGGGCCTAATGAGCGAATGTCTTTCTTGAAAAGCCTCTTCAAATACTTTTCCTCATGCTCATTGATGAATAGGAAGTTCACCCTTTTCAACAGTCGTTTCAATGGCGTCTTTTTTATCTCATCAAGACCATAACCAGGATTAAAGGAGATGAGACTGTCTGTTCTCTTGACTATCTTGAGGAACAGTCTGTCATAGTTCCTGCACAAGTGTATTATCTCGCAATCCAGGATACCCTCTGGAGGGTCGATCTCATTAAGGTTCCTTGAGGCTCCCTTGTAAAAAAAGCTTAGCTGCTCGTTCTTTTTGGAGAAGATGAAAGCGCTTGTTGTGCTGTCCTCTGTGCGGATGATATGCTCTGACAGGCCAAGGGACCTTAGTTTGGAGGAATAGTCCTCAGGAAGATCAGCGCCAACGCACCCAAGAAGTTTCACATCAGAGCCAAGCTGGGCGCACATCACAGCGGTGTTTGCCGCAGAGCCGCCGAAGCCCTGCTCAAGCTCTAATATCCCGCTGTTCGAGTTCAATTCAGGGAAGCTGTCCACTGTCCCGATGTGATCGATCGCAATATCCCCTACAATACCAAGTTTCATTAGTATACATAGACAAGGCGCATTTAAATAAAGTTTACCTATCGGAACCTTTTTGGGAGCTTTTTGTGCTTTGAATATGCCTTTAGGAACTCTGCCTGGTCTCTGGCAGGAAACCTTTTCTTTTTGAGCAGGTCAAGAGCCTTATTGAGCTCTTCCTCTGTCTCTTTAGGCGTCCCGTATCTTGAGATGCCAAAGTCTGTTAGGCGGCACTCATGCTCCGGAAAGTTGGCGAAAAGATGCGTCTCAAAGATCTCTGCATATAATATCGCTTTTTTGTGCAGTTTTCCCAAGAGGGTTCCAAAACACTTTGCAAAAAGGCTTTTGTGTCTCATGACCCCTGGCCAGACCATGTACAGTTTTCTCCAGCCGGCATGCATAGAGAGAAAGTCCTCAAATATGAGCAATCCAAGAGGAGAGTCCATTGAAAAAAGGAACTTTGGACCAAGCTTGGCCCTTCCGGCGGTTTTTGAAAGCTCGACCTCACTCTCTAATATATTGTGAGTAGGCTTGACAAGCACATGAACATCCTGTCTCTTGCGTATGATGAACAGGAAAACAAGATTAAAATGTTCCCTGCGGATCTTTTTCATGAGCTTTGGAGAAAGCACGCCCTCTCCTGTGATCTGCCTTGATAAATGGGCTGAGTGCTCAGCCACAAGCTTTTCAGGGTTCTTGTAGATGTATGTGTCGATCTTTTTTGATTTGAATTTTTTCGTTAAGGTGTCTCGTATCGGATCCAGTATCTTGTCCAGCTCTTTTGACTTTTCAATGGGAACCCATTCGCTTTTCATTCGCATTCCTCTTTGCTATCATTGATTCCAATGCCTCTCCTTCTTTTATTACTTATTGTCTGATTATTGCCTTTAAGCCGTTCTGCTGGAATGAATCCAGGACCCTTTTTTCCAGTTCATCAAGCTTTTTGCAATAAAAGAGATGGCTCCTGCATTTGCAGTCGCTGCATCCGAACCCCTTGATCGGTTCAAGGTTCTCTTGGAGCGGTTTGGCGATCCTGCACTCCATCCTAATTGGGGATTCAGCGTACACTGTCTTCTGCACCTTTGCTTTTTCAAGCAGAAAATCAATATGCCAGTGGAACCTCTTCTCCTTTCTCAAATGCCGCGCGATCCTCTGCTCCAGACCGTTCAGCCCGGAGCCAACATAAGCGAAGAATCCCTTTTGGAACTCTATTTCCCCGAGTTTGCCTATCTTAATGGTCTTGTTCTCAGGGAGTTCGATGAGGAGCGTGTATGTTCCTTTCATTCTCTTTTTCGTGTCTCTCTTTGTG
>JAIVYC010000175.1:0-2265 GCA_048635645.1 Sulfurovum sp.
CAATCAAAGTGCCCAGGCAGGACAAGATGTCTTATAATGAGTGAATCATCAGGGATTAGCATCAGGTTTTTTGAAACAACCTCAAAATAGTTTTCCACACCAGCAAGCCTTTTCGCGCAGGAATCCTCTCCGAATTTGAGGTCAGCAACATACACATCAATAATCCCATCAAGAAGAGCCATTCCTTCAGGGCTTGCATAAAGATTAGAGTCCAATATTATAGGAATGTCCTTTTCAATTGAGCCAAGCAACTCAAGAACAAAGTGCAGATTTGGAATAGGCTCTCCCCCTGAGATGAACAGGCCTTTGATCTCTTTAAACTCACCTATTTCCCCTGCAAGCTTTTCTGCTCTTATTTCCTTTCCATGCGCAGGGAACTGAGAGATATCCCATGCATTGCAGAATGCGCAGTGAAAATTACATCCTGAGAAGAGCAGGGTAACAGACGGAACAAAGCAGGACTCTCCTTCCCTGCTTTTGAAGAGCTTTGCAATTCTCGCATCCCCAACACCGCAAGCCCCTTTCTCTTTTTTCCTATCAACACCGCACTCACGCGCGCATAGTTTGCATGAGGAGAAATATCTTGAGGCAAGCTCTATCTTTAGATCAAGCAAGGAACGCGGAGCCTCTGGAATCATCTCTCCATTATCAGACTTTTTGACATTCCTGAGAAACTCTTCAGCTAAATACGCATGCTTTTCCACGAGCTCTTTGAGAGGAGCAGAGAGACTCCTGTCACATGCCACTCTTCTGGCGATCTTAAATCCAGGCAGGGCCTTTCCCTCAATTATTTTGAAATACCTCTCAAGCATCAATGCTTATTTACCTTTCCATTGAATAAAAGGATTATGATTAGGGAAACCAAGGCTGGCACATACGCAGCCGGAGAAATAGCAAGAGGATGCTCTCTATGCATGCAAGGCGCAAAAATGGTCCTGTTCGTTACAGGAGAATGCAAGACAGAATGCTACTATTGCCCAATATCCTTCAAAAGAAAGGGAAAAAGCCAGGCATGGGCAAACGAGCGGCCCATAACCATAGACAATGACATACGTGAAGAGGCAAGAAGAATGGATGCCAAGGGAGCAAGCCTTACAGGCGGAGAGCCGACCCTTTTCAAGGACCTTCCATACCTTGTGTCAAGTGCAAGGGCTCTCGGGCTTTTCGTGCAGGTGATGACAAATGGCACCACAATGACCCCTGAGCTCGCTGCTTCTCTTGCAAAGGCAGGCACAAATCTTGTGAATGTCTCTGTTGACCATTATGATGATTCCATCGCCTCTGAATACAGGAGCTTCAGGAACATAAATTCAAGGCTCGAGAGGACGGTCTCCCTGCTAAAACAGCATGGCCTGTTCGCTTCCTCTACCACTCTTATCACAAGGCAGAATTGCGAGGATATAGAGAAGGTGATCGAGTATGTGAATGATTCTCTTGGTATCACCTTTGCTTTCTGTCCTCCTGCCAGTGCTGATTTTCTTGCTTTTGGAAAGACCGGTGCGTAATTTAATTATGAAAGAGAGGAGCATGACGTGCTCAGAACAGCCACGGAAGAAGAGATCAGACAGGACAAAGTCACAGAATGAGACCCTTTTACCAACTATTTGACCATACGTCGGATTTAGGCGTCCAGGTGAAGGCGGAAGATTTGAAATCCCTTTTTAAGAACGCAGCGCTCGCTATGATGGACCTGATGACTGATATCAAAACGGTGCGAAATCAATCCGACCGGATAATTGAAGTCGAAGCAGAAAATATTGAATTGCTGCTGAGCTTTTTGTTGAATTAATCCACATCATAACAGTAAAGTTTCCAGGACTTAATATTGATGAATTTCCTAAATCAATATTTTCTTTTGAATCTGATTAAGGATCATGAATTTGATCTTCTTGCTTCAGAAAAAGTAATTGAAAAAATAGAAAACTATCATTTTAAGCAAGAAAATTCTATATTATTAGTATGGACACATGAAAATCCCGAGTTAAGCCTTATAAAGTATTTCTCTAAAAATTTTGATAGTGTGTATATATTATCATCTACAGATATTAAAGAAAGACTTATTAAAACTGATTTACATGATCTTGATTTTACAAGAATAAGTGATGGTTTAATTAGAGAGCCTAATAATGTATTTAATCTGACAATTTTGCAAGGATATAATGAGAATCTAAGCTTCTATGGACTATCACAGAATGAAATCCTAAAAGAATTAGTAAGGGTAACAAAACCGGGTGGGATAATATTCATATATATTAGGACATTCTT
>JAIVYC010000176.1:0-2257 GCA_048635645.1 Sulfurovum sp.
CGAGGTAGGCACGCCTGACAGGCTTGGGGAAGCAATAAAGCACTGCGAAGCCTGAAGGGACAGATGCTTGCCTATTCAAACGCACTTCCAGGCTTAGAAGCAGAGTTCAAAAAGACGCCTGAAGACTTTATCGTTGAAGAGATATATGAAGGCCGACTTTTGGAGGCAAAACATTTTAGGAACGTCCCTGTAGAATTGAAGATCCCTGAACGCGAGGATGACAGAAAACAAAGCTACCTTCATTTCACACTTGAGAAAAAGGACTGGGACCTGAACAAACTAATAAAGATCTTCTCCAGAAAGGCGCGGACAAGCAGAAAACGCTTTTCCTCATGCGGCACAAAAGACAAGTTCGCGATAACCACCCAAAGGATCTCAACGTTCTCGATCCCATTTGAGCTCCTATCCAATGTACAGCTAAAAGACTGCCATTTATATGATTTCGAGTACAAGGAACACGACCTCAATCTTGGGGATCACCAGGGAAACAGGTTCAGCATCCTTTTGAGGAACGCATCTGAAGCAAATATGGAGGAGTTCAAGAAACAGGTCCAGGAGAAAGGGATCCCGAACTACTACGGCCCCCAGAGATTTGGGATGAGAGGAAATACCCATGAGGTCGGGCGCCTTATACTGAAGAACGAGCTTGAAGGCGCATGCAGGAGATATTTGTGCGACACTAGCGGGGAACTGAACGAGAAAGCAGTACAGGCAAGGCAGCACTTGTCAGAGAACTGGGGAGATTATAGGATAGCAGCAGACCAATACCCTAAATACCTGAGATATGAGCTTGTCCTGCTCAACCACCTCATCCAGCACCCAAATGACCATGCAAACGCCCTGAGAAGACTTCCAAAGGGAATATTCAAGATGTTCGTCCATGCCTACCAATCTCATCTTTTCAATCTCCTTATCTCACAGCGCCTGGAGAAATATGGGCTGAAAAGGGTACTTGAAGGGGATGTGGTTTCAGTTGGGCAGGAACATGTAAATGTGACAAGTGAGAACCTAACTGAACTAAACGAAAAAGCAGATACTGGCTCAGCCCATATCACAGCACCCCTGCTTGGCTATGATACGACCTTTTCAGATGGAGAACAAGGAAAGATGGAAGAGAAACTCCTTGAAAAAGAGCAAATCTCCCTTTCAGATTTCAGGATATCTTCAATGCCAGAGGCAAGCGCAAGTGGCACAAGAAGGAACATTGCATTGGGACTCAAGGACTTCAAATATGAGCGAAAAGGAGAGGATCTTTCCCTGCAGTTCAGCCTTCCCCCTGGAGAATATGCCACGAGTTTTCTAAGAGAACTCATGAAGGACCAGCAGAGCAAAGCTTAATAAGATTTGCTCTAATAAAAAGGGATAACCAATGTCAGATGACGATATGCGCAGGGGAGAGAAGAAGGAAGAGTCATCCGCAGATGAGGGGAAGCGTGATGATCTAACCAAAGGACTCGGAGACACATCAGGACAAGACAAGCCCGAGCAAGACAGACCTCATCCAGAAGACCATCCTTCAAGACATACTCATCCAGAGCATCAACATGAAACCCCTTCAGAACATCCTCACCAGGAACCTCCAAAACACCCTCACCCGCCAGAACAACCTAAACCCATCCATTCCAAGCCCAAAGAAGATGAAGATGCTATAGAGATAGATCTCAGTGGCATAGGCAGATCAATATCAGGCCTGTTCAAGAAGTCGAAAGAAGAACTAAAGGAAGAGAAAAAGGAACAGAAGCAAGAAGAGGAGTACCTTGAAACAATAGAGCTTGATGTAGACCAGATAGGCAGAAAGGTCATCAAGAACAAGCCGGTCGTTGTCTTCAGCATCCTGCTCCTGATACTTGCATTTTCCCTTGGCATAAGATTAATGTCTACAGATGCGGTCCTGTCCCCGGATTTTGATACTTACATGCACTATAGATATGCCAGGGATATAATCCGCAACGACATGACGGTCCCTGAGTGGGATTCCCTTGGCTATTACCCACCAGGAAGGCCATTCGCAGAGCCGCCTGGATATCCCTTGGCCGAGGCCTATTTCTATCTCTTCCTAAAAGCGCTCATGCCTGGAATAACCCTTATGACAAGCGCCATGATACTTACCGGACTCTTAGGCGGTCTTGCAGTGATACCTGCCTTTATCATAGGCAGGGAGGCATCCGGCGACATTGGCGGACTCTTCTCAGCATTCTTTGTCGGAACGATACCAGCGATACTTGTCAGGACAATGGGTTCATATGCGGATACAGAC
>JAIVYC010000177.1:0-2166 GCA_048635645.1 Sulfurovum sp.
CTTGGCTTGAAGCAGTTCCTGCTTACCTTGCCGCACAATTCTATCTCTGCCCGCAGTTGCGCGTTCACGCTCAGTCTTGAATAGTTCCTTCCAGGGGATGCGACAAGTCTCTCGCCGAATTCCTTCTGGTATATCAGGACCGCGGTCTGGAATTTTTGTTCGAGAAGCTTGAAGGTTATGCCTGAGGAGATGTAATAGGGTATGTTCGATACCATCTTGTCGAATCCAGGCCACTCGACCTCCATAGCATCGCCCAATATGAACTCGACATTCTCAGCATCAACGTTCCTTTCCGCCTCTTCAAGGATCTCAGGGTCCTTTTCTATCGCCAGGACCTTTTTGGCATGTTTTGCCAGTTCCTTGGTGAGGAGTCCGTTCCCTGGTCCTATCTCCAATACGGTCTTGCCTTCCAGGTCTCCTGCCAGAGCTATCTCTTTCTTTATGAGGTTCTTGTCGATCAGAATGTTCTGTCCTAGGTGTTTTTTGAGCCGGGTCACCGATTCTCGTCTTTGAGCGGGTGTGCGGTGAAGATATAGTATTTTGCTTCCGCCCTTATCTCTTCAAGTATCCGCTCTTTGATGATATCAGCGGGGTTTGGCATGTTCTTGACCCTGTTCTTGATGTCTTCAAAGTCTTTGAATGGCTCCTTTTTTCTTTCGTCAAGTATCTCCCACATGAGTTTTTTCCCTATCTTTGGCAGGAGTTCCAGTTGGTGCTGGCGCATGCTTATTGCCTGGCAATTATTAAAGAAGTCAACGAATCTTTGCTCTTGTTCTGCTATGATCTTTTCAACTGTAGGTTTAAGTTCTGATGATGCGAGAGCAGTGAGCTCTTCATAGGGTATCCTCTTTTTTATGAAGTGTATCTTGTCTCTTTCTCCTTTCCCTATGTATACTTCTTCCTGTTGGTCAAGGCGCTTGTAGTTGCCTTTCTCATCCCTTTTTGGCACGACTTCCAGGAGTGTGTACCAGTTTTTGCCTATCACCTGGGCCAGCGCTTCTTTCCTGAGCTGCACTCTTTCAACTGCCTTGCCTTCTGCAAGGAAATCCAGGACTATTGCTTTTTCTTCAATCCTTTCCATATTTTTTTACCAGTTCAAGAGCGCTCGTTATCTCCTCTTCTGTCGGCACGTGGTGCTTTGAGTACAAGACCTTGAGCTCGCTTTTGTTTCTTGGCATTACATCCGCTATTTTCACGGCAACTGCCTTGTCGATCTCCGCGGCCTCGAGTTCTTCTAGCATTTCTTTTGCCTTTTTCGCGTCAAGTTTTCTGAACTCTTTGGCATATTGGAGTGTTTTTTTCTGTTCGTAGGTCAACTCTCCGTCTTTCTTTCTCTCTTTTATCGCTGCCTCTACCTGGCTTATATTAATGTGTTGTTCGTCAAGAATCTTCCTTGCCATGGTTTTTCACCTCATGGTTTTAATATGCACTGGGTTTGCCAGAACGGTCTTTTCTTTGTTTCCGTCCATTACCTTAAGGACAAAGCATTTCCCTTGTTTTCTCTCTACTTTCCCTTCTTTTCCCTGGAATCTCTTATATGGCATCCCCTTTGGGACCGCAGAGTCTATCTTTATTATGACCCTTTCACCTTTTTCAAGTTCCTGCAGTACCCTGTTTGCCATAGGCATGCCTTTTTCTCTTATTTTCTTTTTCATTATTCTGCGGCTTTTTATTCTCAGTCCGTGTGATTTTTTCACCAATATTCTCACCTATAACCTATACGTTCTCTTCTCTACCTCTCCATTTAATTCGTGTGAATCAATATAAATCCCTTTCTGTCCTGCTTCTAGGGTCAAAAATGACGGCTTTTGTCTTGTTCCTTCCCCTGATACTGCTCCTGTTGCGCTCCCTGGGTTCAGGAGCAGGGTCCTTCCTCTTTTCTGCACATCCATCTTGTGCGTGTGCCCGTGTATCAGCACATCCACGCCCATTTCCTTTGCTATCATCTCAAGCTGCCTGATATCCCCTCTCGGATGTATCCCGGTCCCATGGATCAGCCCTATCTTGACCCCCTTATACATGAACACCTCTTTTTCAGGGTATGCCTTTAGCTCATCTAAAACCAGGGAAGAAAAAATAATTACTGCTACAATGAAAATGATCTTTTTCATAACTAAATGGTTTAAATTGAACTAATATCCAACCTTTAAAATCTGAAGTTAACTC
>JAIVYC010000178.1:0-2212 GCA_048635645.1 Sulfurovum sp.
ATCCAACAATAGATACCTTAGTCGGCAGTTTTTTCGCATGTTGCCCAATGGTCCTTTTAAGCCTGATGATCCCTGTCCTGTTCCTGGCGCTGACATAACAGGTAGGAGCAAGGCCTTTGAGCGCTCTTTTTTCTTCTTCGAGCTTTCTCTGCTCCACCAGGTCGCTCTTGTTTATCACGAATATCAGGACCTTTCCATTCTCTTTAGCATACTTCTCAACGAACAAGCTCCTTGTTCCTGATACATTCCTTGCATCAAGCACTTCAAGCACGACCTTGCTTTTTTCCATTATCCTCTTTACCTTGCGGATCCAAGATACCCGTGCCTTTCTTATCCTGTTGCTGATTCTCTTTCGCATGCCCAATATTTCAGTTTCCAGGGTTAAATAGCTTGGCAAAACTTTAATTAGCAGTTAATGCGTTCTGTTATTCATGGGAAACGGCAAAGCACTTGAACTTCGCAATATAACCCGTACCTATCTTCTTGGAGAGACAGAGGTCCATGCCCTGAGCAGGATCACGATGCATGTTGAGAGGGGTGAGTTCATAAGCATCATGGGGCCGAGCGGCTCAGGAAAGTCAACCCTTTTGAACATGCTTGGCTGTCTGGACACCCCAACAAGCGGAAAGCGTTATGTTGACGGGAAAGACACATCCAAGATGGATGACAACGAGCTTGCGATCGTAAGGCGGGAGAAAGTCGGATTTGTCTTCCAACAGTACAATCTGCTCCCAAGGTTCACTGCCCTGCAGAACGTGACCTTTCCAATGTGGATATCCGGAATGGCCCCAGAGCGCATGCAGAAAAGGGCTGAAGAGCTTTTAGAGCTGGTCGGGCTTTCCCATAGAAAGCAACACGCGTCAAGCGAGCTCTCAGGTGGGGAGCGGCAAAGGGTCTCTATCGCAAGAGCGCTTTCGAACGAGCCTGCATACATACTCGCGGATGAGCCGACAGGGAACCTTGACTCCGAAACAGGAAAGGGAATAATTGAACTTTTAGTGCAACTCAGAGAAGAGAAGAACATTGCCCTGATAGTCGTCACCCATGACACCCAGATCGCGAGAAGAGCAACAAAGCACATAAGACTAAAGGATGGCCAGATAGTCAAGTGATAGGAATATATAAAAGCGTGGACGTTTTGAGATAATGAGAGGGAAAATGACAGGAACCAGGCAATTTCAGGGATTTTTGATGCTCATCCTATTAGCATCCTTTTCCATGGCAGCGCCAAACCTTCAGATGAGCGTCCTATCCGCACCTTCAAGCGTCTCCCCTGGTGCATCTTTCACAGTCCAGGTGCAGATACTGAACTCAGCGGATGAAGCGCAGAACCTTCTAGTATATCCAGAGATAAGCGCGCCATTTTCCATAAAAACAGGAACATCGAACTCGACCACTATTGGAAGGTTAAGTCAGGGTGCCAGTGCGATCGCTGATTTTTCCATTGTCGTTGATCCAGACGCACGCACCGACACATACAAATTGAAGATGTTCGCCGAGCTGTCTGACAAGACAGGCACTTCCAGGATATTCAAGGAGATATCAATAGCAGTGAAAGGCGCCCCTTTGCTCGAAGTGATAGACGCACAACTGCCTGAAGTGTCTCCAGGAGATGTCTCAAGATTCAATGTCAGCATAAAGAACATAGGGACCGCAACGGCAAAGAACATAAGAGTGATGCTACTTTCAAATTCAACCTCTGCGATAATACCCCTTGAAAGCTCAGTGTCCTTCATAAGGTCAATAGAGCCAGAATCCTCCTCTCAAGCATCAATAGCTTTCTCAGTGGATGGAAGCGCATCCGCAAGGAGTTATCCAGTGGCGATACTGGTCATGTATCAGGATGAGGCGAACGCAGAGCAAACCGCGATCACAAGGTACCTCGGAATGAAGGTGACCAGCAACATCCAGTTGCAGGTCTTTGTGAGCGAGTATGAAGCCAAGCTTGCACAGGGAATCAAGGGAAGCGTGACACTCACCATAGCGAACACAGGCCCAAGCGATGCACAGTTCCTCTTTTTGCGAGCCGTTTCTGATGAGGAACTCTCTCCAAAAGAGGTCTACATAGGCACGCTTGATTCGGATGAGTATGATACGATAGACTTTGAACTAAAGCCCTCAAAGGCAGGGAAGATCCCTTTACAGGTCCAGCTGAGCTACAAAGACCAGTACAATAATGAAAGGCTCCTTGAAGAGACATTTGAGCTCAATG
>JAIVYC010000179.1:0-2203 GCA_048635645.1 Sulfurovum sp.
GAGATTTCTGCAGAGAAAAAGGCGCATGAGATCAAGGACCTGTATGAGGAGATAGCCACTATAGAGCACTCTGTGAGCGAGATAGACTAGCCGGTCGCTTTTTCTATGAACCACTCTGGAGTGAATTTCACCAGGTCAGGGTAGTTCTGCCCGGTTCCCAGATAAAGTATCGGTTTTTGTATCTCATATGCTATTGAAAGACAGGCGCCTCCTTTTGCGTCTGCATCGGCTTTCGTGAGTATCACCGCATCGATCCTTGCTTTATTGAATATCTTTGCCTGTTCTATGGCATCATTGCCTGTCAATGAGTCCCCGACAAATATGACCAGGTTCGGCTGTATCACGCGCAGTATCTTCTTCAGTTCGTCCATGAGATTGGTGTTTGTCTGCATTCTTCCTGCCGTGTCTATCAGCACCACGGGTTTGTTCTTTGCTTTTGCATGCTCTACCGCATCAAAGGCAACCGCAGCTGCATCTGCGCCATACTTGTGTTTTATGAGTTTTATTCCAAGCTTGTTTGTGTGATGTTCTATCTGCTCTATGCTCGCGGCCCTGAACGTGTCGCTTGCCGCGACGACCGGCTCAAGCCCCTGCTCTTTCAGAAGGTTTGCTATTTTTGCTATTGAGGTGGTCTTCCCTGTGCCGTTTATCCCTACGAACACGATCTTGTAGGGTTTCTCTGCCTTTTTCACCTCTTCGATTAGATCTATGCTTTCCCCTCCCTTTGAAAGCACGTCTTCAAGCGATTTTTTTATGGCCTCTTTTATGGCCTCTTCTATCTGTGACCTCTTTACTCTCTTGCCTGTCAGCTCCTCTTTTATATCCTCGCACATTTTTTCCGCAGCATCCAGTGCGACATCATTCTCAAGTAGCAGCATCTGGAAGTCTTCCATTGTCTCTTCAAGGGCCTTTGGAGATATCTCGGTCTCTGTTATTGCTCCTAAGAGCCTTCCTCCTAGCGAAGGTCCTTCCTCTTTTTTCCTGCCAAGGAGTTTTCCTATTAGCCCTTGTTTCTCCTCTTTTTGCTCTTCCTGGATTTCCGGTGGCTCTTCCCTGGCTTCTTGCTCTTCAGGCCTTCCTTCGATCTCAGGCTTCTCCCCTGTCTTTTCTTTGACTTCCTCTTCAGGCCCAGGCTTTTCAGTCCCCTCTCTTTCAACCGCTTCTGGCTTCTCTTCTGCCTGTTCCCTTTCAACCGCTTCTGGCTTCTCTTCCACCTGTTCTGGTTCAGGTACCTTCTCAATCTCTGCTGGAGCCTCTTTCTCCCTTGGCTCCTCTGCCTCAGGCTGTCCTGTAGCTTTTTTTCTCAATGCAAAGAGCCTTTCTTTCAGTGAAATGCTTTTTTTTGCTATCTCTTTTTCAGGCACTTCCACCTCTTTCTTTTCAGGCACTTTCTCTTCCTGGGGCTTCTGCTCAGGAGTTTCAGGCCTGGTTTTTTCCTCTGGCTTTGGCTCTTCTTCTACCTTTTTTGTGAGTTTCTCTGTCAGAGACGCGAGTTTCTTCTTTAGACTTCCAAACATTTTCACTAGATTAATGGGCTGAAGCTATTAAATATTGCGCTATCCTCAGCCTGGAACAAAAACAGACACTACTTTTTAAACTTTAAAGGACATCCACCTCTTTGTGGTATGTCATGCCTCTGACAAAAAAGCACGCAAAGGTCCTATTGTTCACAGAAGTAAAGGGTAAGCCTGCCAGTCTGGTCAAGATAAGGCTTTCAGATTCCAGATGCAAGATCGAGCGTATGCTTATGTTCATTCCAGGCGATGCCAGGAAGATGAGTATTGACTCTATGTTTGATAATAGGGTCGCAAGCATGACCTATACTATGAACCTCAGGGATAAGACAAGCAGTATAGCAGATGTTGCAACAGATCAAAAGCATAAAAGGCTTCTCTTGCAGCAGAGCCTTCTTGCTTATGCCTTGAAAGACATGTCAGGCAGGAAGATCAGGTTCGCATTTGTCAAATGGAACGGAGGCAAAGACTCCTTCGAACTCTACAGGAAGATCGGGTTTGAGCTTGTCGATAAGGAGACAAAAGAAATGCTCCTTAAGATATCAGAAGCAAAAGTGAAAAAGATATTTGTCCGGGCCTCAAAGAAAGATAGAGAAGAAAGCGAGAGAGAAATGCCATATACAGAGAAAAAAGCCATCTTTGCAGGTGACTTTGACCCTTTTCACCTAGGGCATGCATATGTCATTAAG
>JAIVYC010000180.1:0-2194 GCA_048635645.1 Sulfurovum sp.
CATACCTTCAACATTGAAATAGAAATCATTCCATGGCGGGGATGTCAGCAGGTAATACCTCAGTGCGTCCCGGCCATACGCTTCGATCATTTTGTCCGGCGAGACTATATTACCCTTGCTTTTTGACATCTTTATGCCGTGTGCATCAAGTATGAACCCATGGAAGAGTATGCTTTCGAACGGCTTTGCATCAAATGTTATCATGCTTGATATCATCTGGGAGTTCCACCATCCTCTTATCTGGTCAGGCCCCTCTATCTGAAGCTTTGACGGCCACATCTTGTCAAAGACATCTCTCTTTCCAGGGAATCCTAGGGATGCCCATGTAGCAACACCAGAGTCAAACCATACATCCAGCACGTCAGGGATGCGCCTCATCTTCTTGCCGCACTTACATTCAAGCTCGACCTTATCAATGAACGGCTTATGCAGGTCCTCGAGCTCAACACCAAGCTCCTTCTTGCTTTCAATGACCCTTATCTCACCGCACTCGCACTGCCATATAGGCAAGGGTATCCCCCAATACCTCTGCCTTGATATCGGCCAGTCGCCAAGACAATCTATCCAATTATCAAACCGCTTCCCTGCCCATGAGGGAACCCAGTTCACTCCTGCATTCTCAGAGAGAAGCCTGTCCCTTATCTTAGAGACCCTGAAGAACCACTGGGGAACAGAGAGCATCAGGAGAGGAGTCTCGCATCTCCAGCATTTAGGGTATTCATGCTTTATGCTTTCGCTCTTATACAATGCATTAAGAGACCTGAGGTCCTCTATTATCTCTTTATCCGCTGATTTGACATGCTTACCTTCGTATTTCCCTGCCTCTTTTCCATATGTCCCGTTCAGTTTCACAGGAGATATGACTGGCAGATCATTTTCCTGCCCTACCTTGAAGTCCTCCATACCATGGCCAGGCGCGGTGTGCACAAGCCCGGTGCCCTGCTCAAGGGTCACATACTGCGAGGACAATACAACCTTCCCCTGTATTTTTGCCTGCACAGGGAATATCTCTTTAAGCGGATTCTCATACTCAAGCCCTTTCAGACCGCTTCCACTGAATGTCTCAATGATCTCATGACCTTCCTTCAGGACCTTTGACGCAAGCTCTTTTGCAACAATAAGGACATCTCCCTCTGATCTCGCTTTGACATACTCGAAACCCGGATGCGCCATTATGCCAGTGTTAGCAGGAAGTGTCCAGGGCGTTGTGGTCCATATCAACAGGTACTCGTTCTCTTTACCCTTGACCCTGAACTTGACATACACGGACGGGTCCTTTACCATCATATGCTCTATCTCATTATAGGCAACAGCGGTCTCACAATGCGGGCATACATGCACGGGATAAGTACCCTTATACAAGAAACCCTTATCATAAGCTATCTTGAAGGTGTGCCATGCACCCTGAATATACTCCTCTGAAAGAGTAAGATACGGCCGGTCCCAGTCCATCCAGACGCCGAGATCCTCGAACGCATTGCTCATCGTATCTATGTGCTCTGTGGCAAACTCCTTGCAGGACTTTATGAACTTATCAACACCAAGCTTCTCTATCTCTGCCTTATGCTTTAACCCCAGTTTTTTCTCGACCTTGTTCTCTATCGGGAGACCATGAGTATCATACCCAGGCTGAGACCACACATCATACCCTCTCATCCTGAAGTACCTAATATAGAAATCCTTCAGCACCTTGTTCCAGGCGGTTCCCATATGGATGTTCCCTGATGCATAAGGAGGACCGTCGCAGAAGTAGTATGTCTCACAATCCTTCCTTTTTTCCTTTACCTTTTTGTATACCTCTTGTTTCTTCCAGTATTCAAGGCCCTGTTCTTCAACTGCCTTTGGGTCATATGGCTCGTTCATAGGTTATAGCAAATATCGACCAAAGGATAAAAAGCTTTTGCAGAATGACAAAATATAAATCCTATACTCCCTTCATTAACTCCATAAACAAAGGTTCACAGGGGGTTTTTGATTGTCTATAAAGGTTGCTCCGTCAATACTTTCAGCAGATTTCGCAAGACTAGGCGATGAGATCAGGCAGGTCCATGCAGCAGGGGCTGACTGGCTCCACATAGACGTCATGGACGGGCATTTCGTGCCAAATATCACGATAGGTCCATGCGTTGTATCCTCAATAAGGAAGGAAGCTCCAATACCTTTTGACGTGCACCTGATGATAGAATCACCTGAA
>JAIVYC010000181.1:0-2111 GCA_048635645.1 Sulfurovum sp.
GCCTGCGAAAAACACAAGACCAATGGATAGAGAGGAAAAAAGGATCTTTGCCAGAAAAACAAAGAAAAAAGGAAAAACCTCAAAAAAACCAAGGGAATCCTTGCCAGAAGCGACACAAGCGAGATAAAAGGCAAAAAGAGAAAAAAGCACAGCGAAAAAGGACAGGAAAACTGAAATGCCTGAAGAAAGAGCGAGAATAGCAAAAGAGAGGAAAAAAGCCTGCCAAAGGCGCTTTTTGGTCGAAAGATCCTTGAAAAAGTCAAAGGAATACTTCTTGCCTGTCTGGAGCTTTGGCTTGAAAAGAGCGCGCAATTCAGGGCCTGAACGCATCAGGAAATAGCCGATAGCGCACCCAAGGACCGCGCCAAGGCCAAGGATGCTCGTTGCCTGGGATATTGCTACTGCCTTTAGCTCAAAGATGTTCAGGTAGAGGAGGAAAGGGACCACCACCAGGTAGCTCAGGACAGAGCCTGCGAACCAGGAGACAGCCGGGACAAGACCAAGGAGATAGCCCCCTGCAAAAGGAACCGCAGAGAGACAAGCGCCAAAAGAGAAGCCAGAGGAGATGCCAAAAGAGCGCAGGTTAAGGAAAAATGGAAGGGAAAAGCGAAGCTTTAACAGGGAAAATAGGCCTCCAAGGGCAAAAAAGCCTGCGATAAGCTTTGATCTCACGGCATGCAGATCGCCGTGCCTAAGGGCAAGGGATGCCTCCTGACCATCTGAGAAGATAAACCTCCCATGCCTTATTATCTGGTCATGGAAGGTATATGAGAGAACAACACCCAAAAGACCAGATGTTAGGATGATCAGGAAAATCCTGAAAAAACCAAGGCCAGGCTGAGAAAGGAGAAGGGCAGGAAAAACAAAGGCAGAAGCAGCCGAGACAAGAGCGGCGGTTCCTGCGACTGTCTGGGCAAGGGCTATCTCATGGATAGTTGTCTTCTGAAGGACCGAACGAAGGATCGCAGTGCAGAAAATGCTTGTCAGAAGGATAGGGAGAAAAACCCAGCCAAGAGAAAGAGCGAAATAGGAAAGGGAAAGGGACAAGACAGCGCCTAGGATAGAACCGACGATCGCGGCCCTTAAGGTGAAAGCCATGAAAGAGGAAAAAAGGCCTAAACTTATATAGATTGCCAAAGAAAAAGCAGATATGCCGAAAGATCAAACACAGGGAATTGAAGCCCTCATTAAGGAACTGGAAAAAGACCCAGGAAAACCCGCGATAAGCCTGGCAAAAAGCCTTGATGGCTCACAAAGCGGCATAGGGCTCCTCTTGAGAAAACTCCAGAAATTCAAAGAACCGGAAATAATGAAACTCCTAGCCAAGAGAGAAGCATATTTGAAAGGAGGAAGCCAGATCGTAGAAATGATCAAAAAAGACCCAGGGATAAGCTACTACAGCATGAACCGTAAGCTGAAAGCAGATGGGCAAAAACTCAGGATAACAGTAGCAAAACCAGAAGAACTGCTCAAAGGACTCATAAGATACTGCAAGACGCATAAGGACAAAGAGTTGCGCGAGATACTGGTCAAGTACAAAAAAGCAGGCGGATGGATGCCTTGAAAAAATGACGCGGAAAGAAAAAATAAGAACAGAGATCATTGAGAAATTGGAAAAAGACCCTGGGATATTAGTAAGGTTAATGGCGAAAAAAACAGGGATCAGCCAAAGCAGTATTAGCAATGCCCTCATAGACCTCGGGAAATCCGAGGACCCTGAAATAAAAAAACTCTGCGCAAAAAGAGAAGCATACCTCTGGGGCGGAAGCCAACTCATAAAAATCCTTAAAGAGCAACCCGGAGCAAACTACCGCCTGACAGCCCGGAAACTAACTAGCAAAATGCAAAAAGCCAAAACAAGAACAAAAGACCCAGAAGAACTGCTCAAAGGGCTCATAGGATACTGCAAGAAGTACAAGGACGAAGAACTGCGCGAGATACTCATCAAACACAAAAAAGCAGGCGGATGGATGCCTTGAAAAAAAACAGGATAAAGAGTAGCGAGGAGCGAAGCTTAAAAGTCATAGAAGAACTGAAAAAAGACCCCGGCAAATCCCTAAGAGCGATAGGAAAAACCCTGGAAATCTTAGAAGATTATGCCAGGCGGGACA
>JAIVYC010000182.1:0-2098 GCA_048635645.1 Sulfurovum sp.
GCGCTCATGCTTATCGCGTCTGATATAAAGGCTGGCATGACCCCTTTTGCCGCGATACGTCTTGCTGCCCGCCCTGAGTTCGGGCCTCTTGAGGTTGAGCTTAAGCGGGCGACGGTTCATGCGCTTGGTGAGGGTTCTTTTGCAGCTTCTCTGATGTACATGACAGAGCGTATCAATTCAGAGTGTTTGAGGCGTGCCATGGGTCTTTTCACTACTTCAATGAAGTCTGGCGGGCATCTTGCCGAGATCCTTGAGGAGACTGCGCGGGATATCGCTGAGACGCAGTCTCTTAAGAACGAGATGATTTCCAACACAAAGACATACCTTATGTTCATAATGTTCACTGTGGCTCTTGGAGCGCCGATACTTCTTGCGGTATCTCTGCAGTTCGTGACCATGTCTGAGGCTCTTAAGGCGAACATCGGCTCTTCTGAGCTGGTCTCAGGTCTTGGCATGGGAGGTGGCGAGAGCCAGATAACTCTTGAGTTCCTCACGACCGCCTCTTATGTGATCATTCTTCTTACGAGCATCCTTGCCTCTTCGATGCTTGGTGTTATCATAGAGGGCAAGGAGAAGTATGGGGTAAAGTATGCTCCTTTCATGTTCGCGGTTGCTATGGTGGTGTTTTATTTCGGCCGCATAGCGATCAGCGGTATGATAGGGGAGACTTTCTAGGTTTTTTGCTGTTCTCTTTAAAGCAGTTATCACAGAAACGCTTATATATCTGAACTTTTTTTCTATTCTCTATGATGACTATGATAGGTAGTAGACGTGCACAGGCCGCAACAGAGTATTTGATCATCTTGGCCATTGTGATTGTTATTGCCTTAGTCGTTGTGGGTGCGATGGGTGGGGTCCCTGGACTTGGGGCTTCAACATCAGCTAGAGCTTCGGCAAGCTACTGGCAGCAGGCAGACATCGGCATCACTGCAAGCTATTTCAACACGACATATGGCAGTGTAGTTATCAAGAACAACATGCCTTACAAGATAAGTCTGACTGCACTTAGCGTTGGCTCAGACTATGCTTCAGCTAACTTGCCGCTGGCAATAAAACCAGGAGCCACAAAAACAGTGACATTTGACAATGGTACTGCACTTACTTCTGGAAATGAGGTTCTCTATGCTGTCACCGCTACCTACAATGACTTGGACAATAATCTCGGACCGTACTCTTTCACAGGCGAAGAGAGACTTGTAAGCAAAATCCAGTAAAGCCTGGATTTTGTTTTTCTTTTTTTTTATTCCTTAACTGGTGTTCTTTTTCGGCGTTCCGCCCCTTCCTGGAAGTATCCTGAAAAAAGAAAGTATTAAAACCACTTCAGTCATTTTTCTATTTCATGGAAGAGGATTCCGACTATTTGGGCATTGTTCTTGATTCAGAGGAGCCTGGTAAGGATGAAAAGCCTGAGAAAAAGAAGCCAAAGAGCAAGCCAAGAAAGGCAAAGCAGAGCGCAAAGAAGCCCTCTCATAAATCCGCCTCCAAGCATAGACCCTCCCCCAAACCTGAGCCTCCTAAGGCTCCAGCTCCCAAGCCCGAGCCTTCTAAGGCCCCAGCCCCCAAACCCGAACCCCCTTCACTTAAGCCTGAACCTCCTAATCCCGCTCATCCAGAATCTTCAAAGCCTTCACCTGAACCTCAAAAAGCTCCCTCTGAGGCTTCTTCGGAAAAGCCCCAGGATAAGCCTGCTTCTGAACCTTCTGTTCCAAAGGGAATTTTTGCAGAGCAGAACGCATCAGGGGCTGCAAAGACAGGGGCGAGTTTTCCAAGGAATATTTTCAAGGATATTAGTGTCCAAAGAGGGGGTTCAAAGGGTTCAGCTAGTGGGAGTATCTTCTCTCGCATCAGCACGCCTAGCGCAAAGATAAACAGGCATTTTGCAAAGGAGAGGGTTCCTTCTGGAATTCCTGGGCTTGATGAGATTGTTGAGGGGGGTTTTGAGCAGGATAGCAATATTCTTGTGACCGGCGGCCCTGGCTCTGGCAAGACCACTTTTATTTTTCAGTTTCTTGTTAATGGGTATGTGATGTATGATGAGCCTGTTCTGTTCATCTCTTTTGAAGAGGAGAAAGAGATGAACAGACCAGGCTCATCATAC
>JAIVYC010000183.1:0-2102 GCA_048635645.1 Sulfurovum sp.
CTTAATTCCAAAATCTGAAATCTGGTATCGGCAACATTGCCCTGGTCATCGAGTTGAATGGTTACTCTAGCACCACCTTCAATTCTCGTAACTGGCTGAATTACAATCTGCTTCACCTTGTTACCTCCTCTAACTTTGTAATCGCAAGTCAAATGACTCGCTGCTGGGATTTGAATCTACGCAGAACATATCAAGGTTCATAATTGAGGACCTTAGTAGGTGGTACATTAAATTGGTAAGGGACAGGACATGGCCTGCCTATGAAGGCAAGGACAAACAGGCCGCGTTCCATGCCTTGTACTATTCTCTTGACAGGATCGTTGCCCTGCTGGCGCCGATATGCCCGTTCATTTCAGAGGAGATATATCAGGGGATAAAACAGGAGGGTACAGAGTCTGTGCATATGCGCGATTTCCCTGAAGCGAACGAGTCGCTTATCGATCCAGAGCTTGAGGCAAGGATGACAAGGGTCAGGCAGGTTTCAGAAGCAATGGATTCCGCAAGGCAGGACGCAGGGCTTAAGCTAAGGTATCCTGCAAAGCGTGTGCTTGTCTCTGGGATAGATATGAAAGGCCTTGAGAGCGTGCTTGCAACAAGGTGTAATGTGAAGTCAATAGAAGAGTTCGAGGCCCCCAACAAAGAGCTTATTGAAAAGCAGGTTGCAGACGGAAAGGCATATTTGGACACTGAACAGACCCCTGCGCTCCTTGAAGAGGCGCTTATACGGGAGTTCGAGAGATCAGTTCAGAGAACAAGAAAGCAGGAGAAACTAAAGGTCGAGGAAAGGATACAGCTCACTGTTTCGGCCGGGAAGGAGGAGCAAGAGAAACTCTCCCGTCATCTTGAGGGTATAAAGGCAAATGTCGGCGCCTCTGCAATAGAATTCGCAGAAATATCATCTCCTAAAGGGGAATGCGTGTTCAAGGATTCAAAGATCCTCATAGACATTGAGAAGGTCTGATGCAGGAATAGTTCAGAGAACTTTTTTATATTAGTGTAAATTTAGGATATACCATGGAAGACACTGAGGAATTGCCGGTCATACAGATATTGATAGTTTCGCTTTTGCTGGTGCTTTTTGCCATAATGGTCTATACATCCTACATATTAGAGTAGTGAATGGTATTTTATCCTGCCTGTACCGCAAAGGCCATGTGGTCAAGTTCATACGGACCTAGGGTCCTCTTGTCCAGGATATCAAGGCCTTCTTTGAGAAGTTCTTTCTCTGCCTGTGAATAGATCTCGCTTGGTTTCTTGGTCACATCAACGCTCCTTGCCTTGACCATTAGAAGGCCATGTGCGTTAGGCTTGAGGAAGTGCCTGATGTTCTTGATGAATATCTCGGCCTGGTTCCTCTGCGCCAGGTCCTGATACACTAGATCTACTTTTTCCATGACCTGGTCTTCATATGAGGAAGGCTTGTTGGCATCAGCAAAGATAGGGACCATGTTCTCCCTGTCTTCGCAGACCTCCATTAGTTCGCGCATCATGCGCTGGGCAAATTCAACGCAGAAGACCACTCCATCCTTGCCAACTATATCGCTTACGTGTGAGGGGGTTGTGCCTGTGCTCGCTCCAAGATATAGTACAGTGTCTCCTGGCTTTAAAGGAAGGGAGGGGGGGTTCTTCAGGATATATGCTGCAAGCTTTGACCTCCTTGGGTCCCACATCCTGTATCCATCCACTATTTTCTCGCCATAGACCCTTTTTCTGGAAAAAGCCTTTGTTGCCAGCTTCCCCTCTATGGTGAAAACTCCGCTAAACCCATACTCCTTTGCCATCAATCTTTTTCCCTTATTTGCTTGAGCCTTACGTCAAGCTTTTCCTTTATGCTGGGCTCAAGTCTCTTTGAGAAAAAGTCAACCTTGCTTGCTATCGCAAGTTTTGCTGCTATTGCCCTTGCGACCTTGCCTCTCCTATCCTTTTGCGCGCTGTTGACCTCTGAAAGCTGGAAAAGTATCCCATATTTTGGAGGTTTCGCGTTTGTCTTAAGATGCCTGAAAAGGGCGTTCTCTGCACCAAGCAATTGGATAGTTCCTGCTGGCATTCTTGACATGTTCTCAAGTCCTCCTGCAAGATTGAGAAGTCTCGCGCCAACGTTC
>JAIVYC010000184.1:0-2104 GCA_048635645.1 Sulfurovum sp.
CAAGGAGTGAGTTTTTCCTTGTTGACATGCCTCTTGAGCTCAGGGGTGAGCTGTCTTATCCTGTTTCTTTTGAGCCTGCATTAGGGTCTCTTCCTTTGAAAGAGAGCGATTATCTTGAGTCTTTCTCCTATACGCTTGTCCCATCAGCTCTTTTTGACCTAGAGGCCAAGAAGCATTCCAGGACTCCTGTATGGTTTTTCACTGTGAAAAATGTCCGCTCAAGGGAAACGACTCATTACATCCTACGTAGCTCAGACAATTTCATGCTTTTCAATGGAACCCTGGCGCCTGACATGGTCCCTGTCTACAGGTGACTCTCTTGTTCATAGAGCAGGTCTCTCCTCATGGTTTTAGGGTCAAGTCAGAGCGCGCCTGCAATTGGTATACTGTGATGGTGAACCATAGCACAAAGAAGTACACATGCGATTGCAATGATTTCACTTTCAAGGGCTGGAAGGATAAGCATTATAAGTGCAAGCATATTAAGGCTGTTCTGGAGCGGAAGGATAAAAAAGGATAGTGAGCAGGTCTTTGTTTTAGGGGATGTGAAATGGTTCTTTTGTCTCGGGTTGAGTTCGCGGTAAGTGATTTTAAAAAGAGTTTGGATTTTTACAATTCTCTTGGCTTCAGGCTTAAGAGCGATAAGACCTATTTCTCCTGGGGGGACCTGGCGGTCTTTGACACAGGTGCTTCTGAGCTTGCTATCTTCCATTCCCATAAGACGCCTCCTGTTGACCCTGGCAAGAAGTCTGTTAGTGTGTCCTTTGTTGTTGAGGCTGTGGACAATTTCCATGAGTCTCTTGTGTCAAGAGGGCTCGAGATAGAATCGCCTCCAACTGACAACAAGTTCGGCTTCCGCACCTTTTCCGTAAGGGACCCTGATGGTTACAGGATCAAGTTCATCCAGTCCATCTTCTAGCTTTTTTCCTTGTAGAACCTGAACCAGTGTTAGGCCCACAACTATAGGTCTACCCTCTCGCCAGAGCATACTTTTGTCGCATTGAGCGTTTGATAAAATCTGCTTAGTGCAGGGATATCGATGCAATGACACGGATATATGTATTTTGCAGCTTGTTTTTTTAAGAAAGCGATCGTACCCTCTAGTTGTTTGTCGTTCCCTAATAAATGAAAACCACCGATCAAAGCGTATAGTTTGTCCTCATCAGTGACTTTCTTTGCGTATTCAACTATATTACAAACTCCTGAATGAGAACACCCAGTAACAATAACGAGACCTTTGGGTGTCTTAATGGCTATTGCTGAATCATCAGGGACATGATCTTCTTTTTGTTTTGGTCCTTCAGTGACATATCCAACCGGCGTTTTACCTTCAAAATCATTTTTTCTCCAAAGATTTTTTGTTGCTCTCAACCAACTACGTTTGGGGTATTGCAAATAAACCTGATCGTACTTTACAGACCATCCTGAATGCTTAAAAATTAACCGCCAGTCTTCAGGCGACAATTCAAAAATATGCGTGTTTTCTGCATAAACATCCCTTAAGCCCCCCCCACGAATGTGATGCAAACCAACACGACTATTCTGTAAATATGGAACTGTAATTACCAAATATTTTGCATTTGTCTTTGTGGACAGCTCATACAAAAAATGGCACGGGTTCATTAAATGTTCAAGTGTTTCAAAGCTTATGAATATATCAGCCTTAATGTTATATTTATGCAAATCTTCCGCCCTTGCATTCACAGCCTCAAGCCCCTTTTGTTTGATTTTCTCTACAGCTTGAGCATCAAGATTAACACTAAGACATTGTATCTTCTTATTCTTCGAATGAAGCCCTATGATATATTGCAAATGTGTTCCCGCAGAATCGCCGATATCAACAATCGTAGGTTTGTCAAATTCTCCGATAACTTCATTAACCAGAGATATTTGAAACGCATGCTGATTTCGGACTTTGACCTCAGTATATGGATTATCAACTTTAAATGTGGAATATTGTTCAGTTATATCCGGTACTATTTTTATAAGTTTATCTGCTAAGCTTTTCAAGTTTTGTTCTTTAGAAGCTTTTTCAATAGATGTTTTCATCACCGATTGATAAGTTTTTCTTAAGAAAGGCTTGATGCTCTTTGGTATAAAAGAT
>JAIVYC010000185.1:0-2136 GCA_048635645.1 Sulfurovum sp.
CATTTCTGGACGTCCCTGGTGATCTCTGCTCTTTCTTTTTCCCCTTTCTTTTGCAGTTCCTCGTCTATTCCTCTCACCTGCTGATCAAGCTCTTTGATCTCGTTTTCCCTTTCATCAAGTTCTGCCTGCAGCTCTGCCTTTTTCTTCTCCTCGCTCTCCATCTTGCCGCTTATCCTGCTGAGCTCGGTGTCTGTCTTATCTATCTTTACCTTGAAGAGTTCGGCTCTTCTCTGCTTCAGTTCGTCTGACACCCGCTGGTATCTTAGGGCAGCATCCCGTTCCTTCTCTATCTCCTGCAGGTACCTTTCTCTTTCCCGGTAGACTGCTCTTGCCTCTTCTGTTTTGTTCTCTACCTTCTGGAGTTCTCCCAGGGCCCTTTGTTTTTTGGACTCATACTCTGCGATCCCGGATATTTCATCCATTATCTCTCTTCTCTCTACAGGGTTCATATCTATTATCTCTGCCACATCTCCTTGCAGTATTATGTTGTGCCCGTTCGGGTTTATCTGCGCCTTGCTGAGGATGTCGACTATCTGTTGTCTTGTTGTTTTTTTCCCGTTCAGGTAGTAGCCGGAGTTCCCGTTCTTGAGTATCTCTCTTGTCACTTCAACGCTTGATGCGTCTATCGGAAGGTCTCTTTCTGTATTGTCGAATCTTATTCCCACTTCTGCGCGTGTCGAGGATTTGCTTACCTTTGAGCCTGTGAATATGAGCTCGCTCATCCTGTCTGCCCTGAGGCTTTTGCTTGACAGTCTTCCTAATACAAAACAGATGGCGTCTATTATGTTCGATTTCCCGCTGCCGTTCGGCCCTACCACGCTTGTGAACCCTTTTGGAAAATCAATTGCCGTTGGCTTTCCGAATGATTTGAATCCTCTTAAAGTCATTTTGCTAACGCGCAGCATATTGCTAGATAGGTCCTATCTATTGATCCATTTGCCTATATCTGAGGGCTTTCCATGAGCCACTTCAGGTCGTTCGTGTAGAATGTCCTCAGGTCATCAAGCCCCGATTTGAGCATTACAGGTCTTTCAAGCCCCAGGCCCCATGCCAGGACAGGGCACTTTATGCCGAATGGTTCTGTCACTTCCGGCCTGAAGATCCCTGCGCCTCCCAGTTCTATCCATTCCTTTTTGTCCTCAAAATAGACCTCAGGCTCTACGCTCATCTCTGTGTATGGGAAGTATGCCGGTCTGAACCTTACTTTTTTGAATCCCAGTTTGAGATAGAACTGCTCAAGGTATCCCAGGAGGTCCTTGAATGTGACGTTCTCGTCTACCACTATGCCCTCGACCTGGTGGAATTCTGCAAGGTGTTTGTAGTCTATTGTCTCGTTCCTGAATACCCTGCCAAGGCAGAATATCTTCGCCGGCGGTTTCACTTTTGACAAATAGCGTGCAGACACTGTTGTGGTATGGGTCCTTAACACTGCTTTTCTCGCTGTGTTCTTGTCCCACTTATACCCCCAGCCTATGCTTTTGGTGTCCCCGCCTGTCTCATGCATTGCCTTGACATTCTCGACATATTTCTCAGGGAGTTTCATCTTTGAGGGGTTCTTAAGATAGAATGTGTCTGCCAGTTCCCTTGCCGGGTGGTCTTGCGGCTGGTATAGCGCGTCAAAGTTCCAGAATGCTGACTCTATATATGGACCCTTGGTCTCTGTGAATCCCATCTCAAGGAATATCTGGCGTATCTTGTCTATCATCGCCTGGAGCGGGTGTTTTTTGCCTGGGAAGACCTTTGGCGATGGTGCTTTCAGGTCATATGCCCTGAACTTTGCCTTTTTCCATCCTCCGCTCTTTATGAGCTCAGGTGTCAATTGTGACACTTCTTCCTCATAGGTGATGCCCTGCTTTTTCAGTCTTTTCCCTTCTGGTGTCAGGCTTATCTTCCTGTGCTTTTTCGTCACCACCGCAATGACATCAGGTCTTGATCTCAGATCCTTCAGGGCTTCTTTTTCTTCTTTTGAAAGTTCACCAGGCCTAATGCTGCTCTGCTTGAGTTTTTCAAGCAATTTCTCGTCAGCGGTTTTCTCTGCCTTTTTTCCCTTTTCAGTTATCCTGACGGTTCCTTTCTCTATCTTCGCCCATTTTCTTCTCAGGAGCCATGCGACAGCTGCTTTATCAATGTCCTGTA
>JAIVYC010000186.1:0-2132 GCA_048635645.1 Sulfurovum sp.
TGAGGGAAAAGGGAAGGATCCTACTTGTGAAAAGAGCATTTGAACCTTACAAGGGATACTGGGCCCTGCCGGGCGGGTATGTCAGTTATGGGGAGACGACAGAAGCCGCGGCAGAAAGAGAGACAAAAGAAGAGACAGGGCTTGACGTGGAGATAGAGAAGGTCATAGGAGTGTACTCAGAGCCTGAGAGAGACCCAAGAGGGCACCAGGTAACGATAGTGTACGCGGCCGCAAGAAAAGGCGGAGAACTGAAAGAAAGCAAAGAAACAAAAGAGGTCAGGATGTGGGATGAGAAAGAACTGCCTGAACTTGCATTCGACCATAAGAGGATAATAGAGGATGGATTAAATGGTCCTTGAAAGCATAATAGACGGTGCAACCGCTGAAAAAAGGCCTATCGACGCGCTTATTTTAGGATTTGTCCTTTCAACGATGTGCCTGGTACTTTCACTGATAATCTACTCACCGTATAATAGCGTGAACCTTGTTCTCGGCGTATACATAATACTCTTCCTGGCAGGTGTAGGGATCCTAAGCGAATGTAACTTGTCAAAATGGACGAACGGAGCCATCCTAGGGGGGATGGGCATGGTAACATACTTCTTCATGACATACTTCAACAGCATAAGCTACCTGGACTTCTCAGGATATAAAACGCAAATATCCCTGTCAATAGTGTTCCTAACCTCGATAGGGCTCGCGCCCCTTATATTCAGGCTCCTTGCAATAGAAGAGAAAAAAGACATAGAGGATCTGGAGGAAACGTTCTTTGAAAGACACTACCCGGTGATAGAGGTGTATAGTATGCTCTTTGTAGGGATGATACTCTCATTCGCACTCTGGTTCACGATAATGCCAGAGGTCTTTGTGAAGACAATATTCGCAGAGCAACTAAAGACCATACAGGCGATAGAGAGCATACAAGCGACAATGTTCGTGGTGCTGACCGGAATGGCAGTGAACCATACAGCCCTTAAGATCATATTAGTGAACAACATAAAGCTCCTGCTTGTGGTAACTCTGCTATCATTCGCGCTTGGGACAGGAGCCATATTCATACTGACATGGAACGCCTCTGTCATAGGAGCGGTGATAGGGGACTTTGCAAGAAGCCTGATATCCCAATATGCCGCGATGGGGCAGCTGGCAGGGATATCAGCCTACTTTGTCGCAGTGCCGATAAGTTTCGGAAGACTGATATTCCACGGACTCCCGGAAATGCTCGCATACTTCATAGCAAGCATATCAGGAGGGATACTCAGCATCGCAGCAACACACCACCAAGGAAAGGCAGTGAGATATGTCATGATAGATGCGGCCAAGCTCCTCGGGCTTGCTATTGTGCTTATCATAGTTGCCGCATACATAGAAGCATTGATAATAGGCTGAAAAAAGATTTAAATAAGGAAAACACCTAGGGCTGATTAGATGACGAGAATAATAGGAATAACCTCTGGAAAAGGAGGAGTAGGAAAAACAACTTGCGCTGCAGCGACCGCTATTTGGGTTGCAAATCATGGATTCAAGACTATATTAATTAGCTCTGATCCAGCACATTCAACATCTGATTCTCTCAAACAAGATATTCGAGGTACACCTACTCCAATTGAGGGTGTAGATAAATTATGGGGGTTAGAAATTGATATCTCTGAGGAAATGGAAGAATTAACACCAAAATTACCATAAGTAAGATAAAAATTACTACATACAGGAGAATTTCCACACTACCCTCCTTTTATTTAGTAGTGAAATACTGTAGTGCCTGTTTAATATTTTCAGCCTTTTTTACATTCTTGTGATATTTCGTAACTGTTGCCTCTAAAGTATCGACGTCCAGCGAACGCGGGTTATCAGCTTGGGTAACAATCACAAGATTCCTCTGGCGGCATAAATTTTCGCAAATACCGGCAATATCTTTGCCCCGAGAAACCCCAAGGATTAAAACTGATTTATTTGGAATAATCAGCATATTAATCGCCAACCGCAGTGCCTTTGCCGATTCCGCATTTTGTGCTCCATCTAAAATAAGCAATGGGCGCTTATGTATAATCTGCATCCTCCCCGGCCAACGCACATTTTCCAACCCTTCTTTAATTGCTAATATAGAAACCACTGTATCATACAGCTTTAAT
>JAIVYC010000187.1:0-2044 GCA_048635645.1 Sulfurovum sp.
CAATGCCTCCTCAGATGGTAGCTTGAAATCAGCGTCATAAAGCGCGATTTCATTCAACCTACCATCTGAGGAGGCATTGACCCAGCTGCGAATCGGAAGCACCAAGGCAGCCGAAGAGACATCAAGCGTTGCTGTTGGCGAGACCGCGAACATCGGTGGTGTTGACATCACTGTGAAGAGCGCGGGCGCAACTGGCAAGGAAGCCGCGGGTATCCCTCTTGGCATCGCCAAGCTGGACACTGAGGTGACCTCTGCTGACAAGTCGAACTACAACCTCGTGCTTGTTGGTGGGCCTGTCGCTAACACCGTAGTTAACGACTTGGTGGCCAGCGGTAAGCTGACAGAGAAGATAACGAACGATGACCCAGGCGAAGGCAAGGGTAAGGTCGTTGTTGTCGACAATGCCTTTGACACCGGCAAGGTTGCAGTGGTTGTCGCAGGTTCCGACAGAAAGGGAACCCGTGCAGCGGCTCAGCTCTTGCAGCAGTTGGCATCTGACCCAACAAAAGCAAGCGGCTCAGCAGTGACAGTACAGTTCACTGGAGCAGGCTCTGCACCGACAATCGTAAGCTAAGCTAAATTTAGGGCAGGGGGAAACCCCTGCTTTTTCTCTTTTTTTTGTTCTCTATGAGCGTCAGCCAAAACCTTTTTATCCCATCTTACTGTTATATCTAAAAAATGAGCGTGGAAAAAGAGCCTGAAGAGGACAAACCGGAAGTTGAATTTGAACAAGAGGAGGAGACACAGGACTCCCCTAAGCCTGGAGCAGAGAGTTCCGAGCCTGGATCAGAGAGTTCCGAGCCTGGATCAGAGAGTTCCGAGCCTGGATCAGAGAGTTCCGAGCCTGGAGCAGAGAGTTCCGAGCCTGGAGCAGAGAGTTCCGAGCCTGTGAAGGAGGGGTCTGAAAAAGACAGCCCCAAAGAGGAACAGCCATCTGATGATGGGTCTCTTTATTCTTCTCTTGAGAAGAGCGCGTCTTCTTCAGAAGATACTGAAAAGCAGGAGGATGAAAGGTCTGTTCTGGATTCTTCTGAGCCTGAGTTTGAGGCTTATAAAGAGGAAGAGCATAAGAAGACCTCAAATCTTGGGAGGTTTCTTGTTGTTGGCTTTCTCTTGCTTGTTCTCTCCTTTTATATATATACTGGGATGCTCAAGCCGGGGGAGGAGGACACGAATCTCCTGGTATATGAGGGACAGTCTATACTTTTCCGCTCCCTTCTCTCAGAGTGCAGGGAAGTGCCTGTGTTTCCATCCTCTTCCGAGCTGAAGGATACTGTTCTCAGTGCAGAGCGCGTTATTGTTTCGTTCGACCCTAATGGGGATGCGAGGTATGCCTTGGGGGTGCATGAGATCTATAAGATCCTGTCCCTTCTGGGTGTGGAGGCTTCTTATGCCTATTCGGCTCCTTGCAATGAGAGCGTTCAGAATGATGCGTCTTCCTGTGTTGAGGGTGTGCCCTTGATCTATGTCTCTGATGGGACTTCTCAAGTTCCTGTTGTGTCTCTTGAGCAGTTGAATTCAACTCTTGTCAATTCCATTGCTCCTGGGCAGATCATAATCTCAGGGGTTGATGCTAAGGGGTTTGATGCTGCCGTGTGCGCATTTGACCTTGCCATTCTCGGTGTGGTATGAATGTTCTTGTCCTCTCCATGCTCTCAGGCGGGATCGGTGAGCATGTCTTCAGGCTTAGGGAGAGCTCAAGGAACCGTTTTGTCCTTTTATCCTATGGGCCTGTGAAAGGGGACTATTCTGTCCCTGTCATCAACCTTCCTGTCCTGCGAGCTTTCTCTTATCTCTTCTTGGGTTTCTTTTTTGGCATGTATCTTATCAGGAAAAAGAACATAGACCTCATCCATTCCCATTATGTCTTTCCCGCGGGTTTCCTTGGCTCTCTCTTGTCTCTTGTGTCTGGAAGGCCTCAGGTGCATACTGTGCATGGCTCTGATGCATATGGCCTTCCTGTCTCTTTCCATCGCTTCATACGGGGCAGGATCGTGTGCGTTTCAAAGGCCCTTCAGGACAGGTTGAGGTCTGCTGGCATTGC
>JAIVYC010000188.1:0-2111 GCA_048635645.1 Sulfurovum sp.
CCTGATTGGAGATGGAACTATGTGAGATCATTGTCCTCAAGCCTGGAGCGCTTTATAGAGCTTGCGAAGATAAGGACCTCTGACATAGGGAATAGAGCTCTTGATGATTGGCTTATATCCCGGATGCAGAGGCATATAAGAAATAGCGAGCAGAACTATGAGAGCATGAACACAAGAGCTGCGATACAGGCTGGATTCTTTGATGCCATGAAGGATATCAGATGGTATATCAAAAGGGATGGAAAAAAAGAACTGAAGTATGCGCTCAAGACCATGGCAAAGCTTACGTGTCCGGTGATCCCTCATACATCAGAGGAGGTATATAGCCTGCTTGGTGGTTCCGGGCTCTGCAGCACATCAGAATTCCCCAGATCAGACCAGAAAAAAGAGAATATCACCACGGAAAAGATAGAAAGGCTTGTGAAAAACACGTTCCATGATATAGAGGAGATCATACGCTTCAAGAAGCTCTCTCCGAAAAAGATATTCATCTACACTGCCGAGCCTTGGCGATATGAGGTGTATAATGAAGCGGTAACACGCGAGGTCAAGAATGCTCAGAGCATTGCCCTTGAGTTCTTGAAAAAGGAGGAATACAAGAGATATGGCAAGGAGCTTATCAAGGCCGTGAACCGTTATGTTTCTGCCAAGGAAAGTGTGCCAAGCGCAAAAGAAGAGCTGGATGGACTTGCCGGTGCCTTGGATTTCTTCAAAGGCCAGTTTAATTGCGAGTTCAGTGTGTGTTCTGCAGAAAACCCTGCGTATGACCCGATAAAAAAGGCAAAGCAGGCGAACCCAGGAAAACCAGCGATATATATTGAGACATAAGGGTACGGCTCAGCCGCAAAGAAGGACTGCACTCTCAAATCCCATGGATATGAGGAACATATCTGCCAGGTTTATGCCAAGGAACATGCGTATGAAAACAGACGCTACTGCTATATGCACTGCTGCATGCTTGAGCCCTGCAAGCACACTGCCTTCTGATATCTTGCCCATTATCAATCCGCCGTATAGCGATTGTATCAGTATGAAGAAAAGGGAGAGTACTTTGAGACTGCATACATCAGTGGATAAATGCGCCTCGGTGGTTATCAGAGGGATCACGAACGCAGTGAGGGATACGAACAGGAACAGGAACAAGAGAAACACGAGATATCCTTTTATCACAGCATCTTCCCTTGAAAAACCTCTTTTTTGCTTTATCTTTCTTATTTCAAGATAGTTTTCCACCAGGCCGGGGAGAGCCTTTGAAAGATCATATTTCAAACGCAGGATATCCCTTATTGTACAATTGATCCTTGAGATCAGTCTTGAATGCATTTCTTTTGAGAGATTGCCTAATGCGCGGTCAAGCGAGACCCCTCTTGATATATCCGAGAAAAAATGCGCAAGGAAACTTGAGGCAGCGCCGTAGGATCTTGTTGATGCCTGGACTATTGAAGATGCAAGATCTTCACCCTTCGAGACCGCCTTTGATATGTTGTTCAAGAACCTCAAAAAATGGTGTTCTTTGCCCAGCTGCAACCTGTGCTCCACGAATATTATGATCAGTACTGAAAACCCGATCACAAAAGCTCCGAGTATATTGAAATAGAGTGGGAGGGTTGGATCCGCTAAAACACCTTCAGGAAAGGTTATTAAAAAAAAGCCCAGGACCAAAGCGAAGAGGTTCAGAAGTCCTACAGATAGGGTTAATTTTGGTATCTTCATACTTCAGGCTCCTTGAACTCAAGATAGGAAAGATAGAGGATATCTGCTAAAAGCAAGAATATGGGAGATATGCTGAAAAGCTGGTATTGGTTCACGATCGAGGAAAGTACAGGGTCCATTGTTAGACCTACAAGAGCAAGCATGACTATTGAAGGTATCAGTATCAAAAGCAGGAGGTAAGTATGGGTCAGGGTCTGTATCCTGGCCGTCTTTTCCTGTTCCTGCCTCTTGTAATCCTCCAAGAATGTCTTAAGTTGCTCTTCAAGGAACGGCTTGGCTTGCGAGCCTTCAAAGAGGGTCATTGAAAGATTGTAAAAGAGGTTCTGGAGCTTGTCAGACGGGCACTCGTCAGAGACCTTCCTGACGGCTCCTGAAACGGTCACGCTGGGTTCCTCTAT
>JAIVYC010000189.1:0-2108 GCA_048635645.1 Sulfurovum sp.
CATACGAGTCCCCAAGGACAGAGACCACATTGCAGTCAAGTGTCAGGTCGCGGTCATTATCGAAATTATCAGTACAATTGAGTTCCGTTCCAAGCTGGCAGTACCCGCTTGTATCACCGATATTGCCGTTCATGTCTATGCTTGAGTCTATGATATAGGTGTTATTGCAGTCAAGGTCAGGGTTTAGCCAGGCGCAGTCCTTGCCCCCCCCTATTGAATAGTCTGCATCATTGTCAAAATTGTCCATGCATGGATTCCTGCTCTCATTCTTTGCCTCATTGCCGTACTGGCAGTACTGCATTATCGGGAAGTAGTTGCCGCCGAAGTGCTCATCGCAGTCCCAGTCAGCGCAGTCAGGGGAATAGTCAAGGTCATTGTCTGCGGTATCGCGGCAGTAGCCAAGGGATTCAGGGGTGCCCTCGTTCTTCATCTCGCCGAGATAAATGTCTATGACCAGGTTGAACTTCTTTGAGGATGCGCCGACCGCCTTTGAGAACTCTATTGGATGCGAGCCCTGGCTTATGCCATCAGGCACTTTAAGGATTATCGCCATGTCAACAGGGCCTGTGAAGGTCTCGAACTCCGGGGTGGAGCTGTTGTCGCTTGTGACCGTTATAGAGGTCCCAGGGTTCACAGACTGGAAGGGTAGCATTGTCGAAGGGGAAAGACTGGAGTAGAAAACGGTCGAATCAGTCACCTCATAGTCGCTCAGGAAACCGAGACCATATATGACCGTGGTATTGGACAGGCCTGATTCTGTTATCCTCACAGAAACGTTCCCTCCAGGAGCGACCCTCTGGGTGTATCTGACGATGGTGTTGCCGGATATCTCTGTGCAGATATTGTTCGAGCAGGATGCGAAGATCTCAAGCCCGCCGCTTGAATTGGTGACAAAGGCAGGAGGCGTGAGAGAGCGGAAGCCGTTCGTGCCGATCGGGCATTCATAAGAGATGGCGGCGCAGTCATAGTCATCGCAGTCTGCAAGGCTGTCAGGATAGGACTGACCTGTGGATATCACGTAATCATCGCTGACCGCATTGGTGCAGGACTTCTCGACCGGTGTGTTGAATAGCTTGTATCCTACGAAGGTCACGTCCTGAGCCCAAGAGCAGTTTATCTCGCTGAAGTAATAGCGAATGTTCTTGTCAGCATCCCTTCCCTGGTAACAGGAGACAGCGAAACCGACATCCTGCTGGTCCCAGACGTTGTTGAGATGCAGCTCTGCATAGGCAAGAGCAGAGTCAGATGGACCGGTCACGTTTATCGGGATCGTGTACTTGCCATCAGAGCGGTTGTTGTCCTGGGAGATCGCGTATGTTATGTTGTACTTAGTGTTGTTGAGGTCAATGATCGTCTCGCTTCCCTGCAGGTAATTGGAGTCTATTGCAGAGAAATTAGGGGTGACCGTGAGATTCACATCAAAGGTCTCAAGCAGAAGCGCCACTCTTGTCCCGTCCTCATAGAACACGCGGTTGGGCTTCAGGCCGGTCCCGACTATGAACGTCTCTGAAAGTGAGGCGTTATTGCCTGATGAGTCATTGGCCCAGACGGTTATCGAGTTAAGGCCAGGGTTCACATTTGAGAGTAGGGCATAATTGCCCCAGTCATTGGTGTAGAAGATGACAGTCGAGCCTGAGTTGAGCTGGTACCAGACAGTTGCCTGCTCATCCGTGGTTATGTTGAGAGGCACTGTGTTTATCTTCGGGTAATTGCCGTGCGTAGGGGAATGCATTGAGATCGTCGGAGGGATGGTATCGACCACTGTGAAGTTTGATATGGATCCATTGATGTTAGCGGAATAGAAGAGTGTTGAGTTGTCGCTTATGAAGCATCTGAGGCTGTAGTTTCCCAAAGGCTGGTCCTTGGAGAAATTGTATTCCATGTATGCGTTGCCGAGGCCGTCTGCTGATGAGTTGACCGAGTTTATCAGGTATTCTGAGGAGGTGTTCGTGGAATTGTAGAGGAAGAGCTCGACAGGGTAATAGCGTATGCCCTGGGTCGTCTGATTAGTGTCCTGGATGTCATATGCCTTGCAACTTAGATTTGCGTAATAGCCCTGGCCTATGTCGCCGGTCGGGTAGGTCGCATTGACCCCTGAGCTGAACTCC
>JAIVYC010000190.1:0-2105 GCA_048635645.1 Sulfurovum sp.
AGGGAGAGTCGAGAGAGTAATAAGAGATGCAAAAAATTTCCTCAGGGTCACTCCAATCGAGGACCTGAAGGATCTCAACAAGAAGATCGCTCTCTGGAAGGGGGAGAGGAACAGCCGTGTTCACCGGTCCACCGGCCGAACACCAGCTGATATGCTTCAGGAAGAGAAGCTTAAGCCTCTGCCTCAGATTGGTTATAGGCCCTATCGGGTGGTTGTTGCCGGCATCAGCAAAACAGGGTTTGTGGAGTTTGATACCAACCGCTACTCGGTCCCCTCCCAGTACTGTGGGATGAGCTGTGAGATTCTGGCCATGCCGGATTCCCTGGAGGTTGTGATCAACGGCCGGAAGGTGGCCGCCCACCGCCGCCTGTTTGAGAGAAAAAAGAAGAAGGAGGACCCCTCTCACAGAGAAAAGCTTCTCTCCAAAACCCCGCATTTTAAACTTAAGAGAATCTACCAGTTGATGAAGGGAATGGCAAAGGAGGTTGAGCATTTTCTCAAGCAAGCAGAACAGGAGGGACAAGACTCCTTGGAAGCAGCCAGCCAGCTTTTCCGGCTTCTTCGGGCCAACTCCAAGGAAACGTTTCTCTCGGCCGTCCGCGAGGCCAACAGTCTCGATATCCATAAGGTCCGCTATATCCAGAGTCTCCTTCAGCCCTCAGGTCCACAGGACCCTCACCCTGTAAACCCCCAAGACCAGAAGCTTCTCGATATCTCCTACAAACAGAGGGAGCTTGACGACTATGATGAACTTATCTGAACTTTGGAAACATTTTCGTTTTCTTCAGGATCTGGAATGCTTCACCAAAGAGGAAAGAGCTTTCCTTGAAAGACTCCTCTCTGAGGAATACAAAGCCAGAGAGAAAAAAAGAATCGCCTATCTGCTGAAGATGTCGGGAATCCGCAGGATCAAATTCCTCAGCGATTTCGACTGGACCTTCAACCCGAAAATCCCCAGAGATAAGATCATGGAGTTTCTTAACACCGACTTCCTCAAGAAACCTTCCAACCTGGTTCTCATCGGTACAGCCGGAGTGGGAAAAAGTCATATCGCCACCGCCCTTTGCCATGAGGCCGTCCTCAGAGGCCATCAGACTGTATTTATCACTCTCTTTGACTTCACGGCCAAACTGGCCAAAGCCAGGAATGTCTACACCTTTATTGACCATTATTCGAAAATCCCCCTGCTGTGTTTAGATGAGATAGGATATGTGTTTCCCACCAAAGAACAGGCAGACTGTATCTTCCAGATCATCTCCAAAAGAGCGGAGGTTAAAACCACTATCGTGACCACCAATCTCATCCCTTCTCAGTGGGGAAAGACATTCGATTCAGTAACCGCTTCGGCGATACTGGACCGACTCAGCATGAACGGGAGGTTCATTATTTTTGAAGGGAGGTCTTATCGCAGTAAGAAATAATATCGATCACAACCAGTCATGTATCAACTCTGCCCAGACAACGATGATTAACGCTGTGGTCTACTTGACCTGATCCACTGACGAAGCCACCTTTGCCATTCTTGGCCCCTTCCCGATGACCACTAACAGTTCATTCCTAAACCTCTCAATTGTCTTTTTATCATTAGCAATTTCAGGTTTTATAAGCTTAAGGGCGATTTCTTGTTTCAACTTTGTGTCTTCAACCCGATAGACTCTTCCCATCCCTCCTTTGCCTAGTTCTTCAATGATTTCATATCTGCCTGCAAATGTAGTTCCTCGGGTGAATTCTTCTTTGGGTGTCTCTAGAGTTTCTGTGACATCGACCTTTTCTGGGGAAGAAAACTGAGTGCCGCATTTCCCGCAGAAAAGGGAATCGTCGGGATTCTCAAACTGACATTTTGGGCATTTTATAGCCATATTCATCTCCTTTTTCTATGTCAGCACTCTGTGAAATGACCCCCTCAATACGAACAATTCAAAGCAAAGTAATCAGAGTGTTTTGACAGGGGCTAGGGGTTGATTCCAACACTAGCTCATATTCATTTGGAGGACAATATCCCATGACCAGATGAAGCCGTTTCTGGTTATTGACATCTTCTATAAAAAAAGGAATTCTTTTTAGGACATCCGCCATCGTCAGGTATTCCCAAAGATGCATCTTGT
>JAIVYC010000191.1:0-2098 GCA_048635645.1 Sulfurovum sp.
CCTTTCCTTACATAGGAGTTCTCATTTCTCTCTGAGATGCGCTCGACAAAGGCAGCTGGGTTCTCGACCAGCGCCTGCCTGGACTCGCCCTTGGAGAAACCCAGGACCTCAAGAAGGTCCCGCATGTCAGAAAGAGAGCGGAGCTGCCACTGGTCCTTAGGGCGCAGGGAAATGAGGAGGCGGTTGTCTGACTTTCTTGCTATCTCAAGAGCCCTTGCAAGAGAGGACATCGCACGCATGCGCCTCTGAGAGAAAACAACAGAAGAAAGGTCCAACTCAATGAACGCGTCCTTGAGAAGAGATGCGATCACAGGGTCATAGACGAGAGGCTCAAGATCAAGGGCGATCAGGTCCACGAACTTCCCGCAGGACCTGACAAGCTCCACGGAAGAGGAGTGCATAAGAGAATAGTCAAAGCTCCCTGAAAGGAGGCGTCTGGCATCCTGGGAATTGCGCGGGGAGATCTCAAGACCAGAGAAAAGAGGGACCTGGGTCTTCTCAGGCAACGGGGAATTGAGGACTCCCAGGGCCTTGTAGCCAAGAAGCTTTGCATTGGATAAGAGCTCATCCGAAATTGAATGGACATGAAAGTCGAACATGCTACTTGCCGCGGGACTTGCTGCCTGCAGAGGTGAGCCCCCTGAAAACACGGGATGAATGCTTTGGGTCACATATCCAATTGAGGTCCTTGTCCTTGAGAATGCTTGGACTTTTGGAGTCCGCAAGTATCACTTCATAGAACTCCTGGACGCCATCATCCCCGACCCAATAGGAATTCAGAACCTCAAGGTTAGGGAACTTCTTTGCAACCCGCTCCTCAGCCATCTGCTGCTTTGACTTCTTGGCAGAGTACTTTCTCATACCCGCCTTTGAAGGCTTCCTGCCTCTTGCTGCGACTGAGCGCGTTCTCCCTCCCTTCTTGAGCCTTGTCCTCACGACGATCACGCCCTGCTTTGCCTTATAACCAAGAGAACGCGCGCGGTCAGGGCGAGTAGGATGCTCTATCCTTGTCACGACATTCTCGCGCCTCCAGATGATATATTTGCCGCGCATGACCTGAGGGTCAGGTTTCTTCCAAAACTTTTGAATGTATTTGTAATAGCTCATTTTTTCCTCCCTAATCAACCGTTCAGCACAAGTGCCACATCCTGGGATTAACTGGAGAATGGTGGGAAAGAGAGTATAAAATGGTTTCCAAGAAAGGAGCGCAACAGAAAAGTTATAAAAGGCAGAAGGATTAGTCTTTTCAGGGGTGATAAAATGGGAAAGGACAAGCTGATCGGGGCTCTGATATTCCTAAGCGCGATATTGATAGGCATAGGGTATGTATATGGGATACTCTATTATCCTGGCCTGACGCTGATACTGCTGATATCCCTTGGAATGGCATTCGGTCTTTTCATATTAGCCTGGCTCGGGCTTGAGATGATGAGGACGCCATCGCTCGAAGAGTTCGAGGAAGCGCTTGAAGAAAAAGAGCCGCCAACGGAAAAAAAGCCTGCGAAAAAAAGGAAAAGGAAATAAGGATCAAGGGGCTGAGCCCCTGCTTTCTTTTATCTTTTAGGCGCTCTTTTATTTTTTGAGTTCCATTTTGTTTTCTGGATTAGATCTTCTTTGAGCAGGTCCTGCAGGACCTGTTCTTCTTTATTTTTGAGATAGTGAACGATAGGTCAAGGAGACTGAAACTGAGAAGAGAGGAATTAGGAGAACCTGCTTTTGAGAGATACTTTATCGCCTCTGAAGCACCTATTGATGCGGAGATCCCTGCAGCAGGTGCGAGGATGCCCTCCGGGTCGCGTGCTGGAACAGGACCAGACGGCATAAAACAGGCAAAACAGGCAGAGCCTGGAACAAAGGTCATGGACATTCCGCGGTCGCCCTCTGCAGCACAAAAGACCCACGGGAGCTTGTTTTTCACGCAGAAATCATTCAAGACGAAACGGGTGTCAAGGTTGTCAGTGGCGTCAAGAACAAGATCAGCGCCAGAAAGAAGGGGCTCGATGTTCAAGGGGGAAAGACGCTCATGGAAAGAGGTTATGTGGATATTAGGATTTGCTGCGGAAAGGGCTTTTTGCGCGGCCTCGGCCTTTGGCACTGA
>JAIVYC010000192.1:0-2018 GCA_048635645.1 Sulfurovum sp.
CTATGACATCCTCTGAAGTAAGCAATAATGTTTCCATAAAAAAAGGGAAAAGCTTGAAGTATTTATGCTTGTCTATTGAGAGGTGAAGGTTTTGTGTCTCGCATCTTGCCTGCGCAAAGATACATAAGACCTGTAAGAGACAGCACAAACACCATATCAAGCCCTGCCTCGATCGAGAGCAGGAGACATGCGATCCCTAGACCATAGGCCGCAGGGAAGCCAGGCCTCTTTCTGTACAGGTATCCTGATGCAATGCCCAGGAAGAACATTCCGAACATTAACGAGAAATAGCCGCCTGTGATCCACAGAGAGCCAAAGAGTCCCGCGTTTATGCTCTTTGGATGCCCGACATACATCTCACCTATCGTGAACTTGGGTCTTTTTTCAAGCCAGAGCTGCACTCCCAGAGGTTCAGAGCCTATTATCTTGTCTGCTATGCTTGAGGTGAAACCGGCCCGGTTCAGCAGCAGCCTGGCAGGGTCAAGGTCCAGACTTGATGATTGCGCTCCTGCAAGCGCGACCAGGCCAATAGAGACCAGCAATACTCCTGCCAGCGTCTTGAGGTCAAGGAACCCGCGGTAGTGCCCTGCGATCATGGCGCTTGCTGCTATGAGCATGAGCGCGCCTCTATACCCGCCGAAAAGGAAGACAGCAAGCCCGAGAAGGGTAAGGAGGAAAAATTCCTTTTTCCCTAAATTATATATCGCTATATTCAGACCCATTAGGAACAGAGAAAAAGATATCATCCAGAAAGAGGTATATCCACTGGCTCGAAGGGACTGCTCTAGCAGAGGTATCCCGCTTGTGTGCAGGAAAAAGAGGAACAACCCCAGTCCTGAAATGAGCATCGGAACAGCAAGCCTTTCAGGCCTCTTTTTGATGAGATACATTAGCAAAAGGCCTATCCCGGCCGGCACAATGTACTCTGGATTGCTGAGTAAATAGGGTGCCAATAATAGGATCAGGACCGCAAGAAGATGGGTCTCATTTATCTCAAGTTCCTTTGCGAACACAGCACCTGCGATGAAAAGCAGTATTGATACAACAGATAAGATAATGGCCAAGGGGCCTACGTTATAATAGGTATATACCTTAGAGCTCAGAAGGGATAATGCCAGGAACGCCAGTGCTGCTATTGGAAAAAGGAGCTCAGGCGCTAATAGGTCTATTTTCTTATCCCTGGAAAAGACAGGAAGTTTCATTTCAGTGTTATCTTCGACGCTGCTATGTCTTCTTTGCCCGCAAGCGGGCCTCCTATACTTAAGATTGTCTCTCCTGTGTCTATATCAAGCTTTCCCTTGCCTATGTTGACAAGCCTTCCTGTGACTATCACCGGTGTGCCATTCCTGACATACTCGCCTTCTATAAGGAGTGTCTGATTACTGGCTTCCTTGAGCTCGAGTGCAAGGACATATATCTCTGTGCCATGGTATGTCCCTGGCTCTTCCCTGAGTCCATAGACAAGAACAAGCAGAAGTATTGATAGTGCTATGAGGAGATGGCTGAACTGCATACTTATATTTAATAGATGCAAAGATATAATTGTTATGCACAGACGCTTGCTGGACCCAAGGATGTTCCTTGTCGCGTATCTTGCCTTCTTTGTCCTTGCAGCCAGGGTGCTCTCTCCTTTGAGCGCTCTTGTCGTTCTTGCGGGCGCGGGCGCGTTCCTGGCCGGCAGGTATCTTTCTGGCTTCTTTGAGCTCAAGGACCTCAGGTCAAGCACCAATCTCCCTATACTTGAGCTCCTATACATAATGGCCGTGCTTGCCATACTCATGGACCTCGCGCACATTGGAGGGAGCCCGCTTCTTGATCCTTCATTGCACTCAAGGCATGTGACCGCTTATCTTCTGGCTGGTTTTCCTATCGTGCCTTTGTCTGCTCTGCTTGTTGCAAAGCACTTGAGACGAAAGGGCCCGCATCCCCTGCTTTATTCTATGATCGCTCTGACCCTCTTGCTGAGCGTGCTGCTTGGCTACAGGACAGAGGTTGCGGCAGCGATCCTCTCGATCGGG
>JAIVYC010000193.1:0-2018 GCA_048635645.1 Sulfurovum sp.
GACCGCAATGCCTGCAGAGGATGTTAGGGGCTGGTTTTTTCCTTTTGCTGAGCTTCTTCTTTAATGGAAGAAGGATATCCTTAGGAGAAGGAAGACTCATATTGTCAGTTTCTCATGAAGATCCGATATGTTCTTGTATATCTCTTTCAGGCGCGGAGAATCCTTTGAAAGCCTGCTAAGATCAGAATAGGTCTCATATATCTGAAGATAAAGGTCATCTGCCTTATCAAGAGTTCCCTTTTCAACCAAGGAACTTGCATTCCCAAGAAGGTCCTTAAGCTCAAGAACCCTTCTCTCAAAATCAATACGGTCATGCAAGCTATGGATCGACGAGTATAGGGACTTTGAAACCGAGTCAGAAGCTGACAGCATCGAATAGTCACTGGTTATCTGAAGATACACATCCTCAGCAGAATCCACATCCCCTGACCTGACAAGAGACTCAGCCCTTGAAAGGAGCTCCTTTAGCTCGGAAACCGTCCTTTCCATCTCGATCCCGTCATGAAGCTGTTTGATGGATGGGTAAATAGACTTTGAAATTACCTTTGAATGGGAAAGCTCTGAGTAGATATCAGATATCTTCATGTAATCGTCCTCGGCCTCATCAAGATGGCCTGCACGCAAGAGATCACCTGCCTCCATCAACAAAGCATTGAGCTCTGCAAGGGTATAGCCTGGTTTTTCAGGAAGAGGCTCCTCTGGCAAAGGCTGTTCCTTTAAGATAGGGGGCTGTTCCTTTAGGACGAGAGGCCGCTCTTTTAAGATCTGAGGCTCCTCAACAGACGCTGGCGCCTCTTCCACCAGCTCAGACCATTCAATTGAAGGCCTTGGAACCTCTTTCTCTGGCTCCTTTTTCATTCCTTTGAAAAGAGTAGGCAACTCTGCCGTGACCTGCTTGCCCTTGAACAACTCCTGCTCAACAGGTTTGGGGTGTCCGGGTTCCTCCTCAACAGGTTCGGAAGGTTTGGATGGTTCCTCCTCGGGTGGCTTGGATGGTTCGGAAGGCTCAGAAGGTTTGGATGGTTCCTCTTCAGATGGCTTGGATGGTTCGGAAGGTGCAGGGGGCGTGGATGGCTGCGTCTCCCCTGGAGCTTTTAAGCCTTCATCAGGAGGCATCATTCCAGGCGTGGACTGGGCTATCTTCGTGGTCATTGCCTCCAGGGCGATCTTCAAGTCCTGCACCTCTCCCTTAAGGGAATCGAGCTCATCATGCTTGCGCTCCATGGAAGCAACAGAAGTACCGAAAGAGTCGAACTTCTCACCGAAATCCGCCAGCTTGGAATGCATCTCATCAAGACTCATGCCCTTGGTATCAAGCTCCTTTATTGTCAAACCAAACTCCTTTATTGTAGTTGAAAAATCAAGCATCTTGCTCTCAAAATCCTTCACAGTGTTCTCCATCTTCTTTGTCTTGGAATCAAGACCTGTGTTGATCTTTTTGAGGTCCTCCTTATAGACCACTTCCTTAAGCTTGATCTCATCCTTGTCAAGAGACTTCATTAAGTCAGTTGTGAATTCCTGCAAGGTCCTTGTGCGCTCCTCGACCTCAACAAGATCTGAAGTGCGCTTGTCAAGCTCTGCAAAGATGCTCTCAACTTTTGAAGCAAGACGGTCAACATACTGCTCTGACTCGCGTATCTTTCCTATCTTCTTGTCGATCTCATGATACATTGTCACAAGATTCTCAAAGCTCTTTATCTTGTCCATCTGGCTGCGGAAGGCCTTCAGATCGTTGGAAAGACCCGCTGTAAGCTGTGACACCTTCTCAAGCTGGATCCCGTTCTGCGTGATAGAAGCCTCTTTCTTCTCCAGGTCCTTGCGTATCTTCTTTGGATCTATCTCTGACACAGAATCCTTTATCTTTTCAAACTCCGCCTCTATGGCATTGTTGGAGCGCTCACGGTCAAGGATCATAGACCTTAACTCACCTATCCCCTCTGACAGGCGGTTTATCTTGTCGTCAAGATTGCTGCGAAGCTCTCCCTCGCTCTCGATCTTGCCATTAAGTTTCTCAAGCT
>JAIVYC010000194.1:0-2043 GCA_048635645.1 Sulfurovum sp.
AGATGATGTATAGCCATCCAGAGAGGCATATACAATGATAGTGTGGGTGGCAACAGTGCTGTCAGCAAAGGCATATGAGTAGGAGCCGCCAGTGGTCGTGTTGACAAGAGAGCCATCACGGTATATCCGGACGGTCGCTCCGGAAACATCGGCATCCTGGTCGTCCTTGACGGTTCCGGAAACAGTAACAGAGGCGCCTGCTGCATAGGAGGAGGCATCAGTTGCAACGGTCGTGCCGTTCAAAGACCTCCAGGTCAGGGAAAGATTAGCAGGGGAGGAATACTGGACAGTGGCGTTCATCAGATAGCCGCCCCCAGGAGCAGAGGAATAGGCATACTGCCAAAGACCAGTACCAATGGTGAGAGCCCTCCAGCCAGAGCCGTTGTTGAACCTAAAGCTCTTTGGAGGCTCAGGGATGAAAAAGACAATATCCTGCACGCCTGAACCAGAGAGTGAGAGCTTTAACTGCTGACCCTTGCGAGTTATCTTGACATCAGTGAGAGACGCGTTCTGAGGAGAGAATATCATGCCCTGCTCAGAGATCTGGATCACAGGCCTTGAGCTGGCATTCGGGAGGCTAAGCGTCAGGTTTATCGTGCGGTTCGTGCCAAACAGATCCACAGGCACGATAACAGTCGTGTTTGTCGTGGCATTCGTGTTCGTGAGCGTGGTCTGAACCACACCAGTCTGAGTAAGGGTCTCGTTCGTGGACTCATCAATGCTTGTATTGAACACCTGGCTTGTCTCATTGCCGACATTTACATTGAAATGCGGGGCACCAGGAGCCTTCTTGGTAAGGCCTGGCGGAATTGACTTCTTTATTATGATATCTCCGAAGTAATAGGGAGTCGAGCGGACCTTTGTGTAAAGCGGATAAAGAGGAAGGCCCTGGGGGGTGATCCTTATCTTGAAATTCTTGTTCGGGTTGAAATTCACAGAGAAATTCCCTATGGAATTGGTAATAGTGCGGACATTCGAGTGATTCGTCGACTCAGTGAAGGAAATGGTAACCGCGATCTCAGTACCAGTCTTATTAATCACCCTGCCGGCTGCAGGGGTGAGATTGACAGCGAAAACAGTTGCGTTAAGGGCTGAGGTCTGATCATTCAGGAGGTTATAGACGGTGGAATAGAGGGTGTAAGTGCCATTCTCCTGGAAATCGCTCAGAGTGAAATTGGCCTCGTAATTGCAAGGACCCTCTGTGCCAGCAGCATAGCCGTAACCATAGCCGTACCCATAACCGTAATTATAGGCATAACCATGACCATAGGTGCCATCGCAACCAACCCTTGTGGCAGTGCGATTAGCGAACTCATAAGAGCCATCATAGGACTGGAGACTGTAACGGACAGGGCCAGGTATGATCTCGTTAGAGAGGGACGTAACGTTTATTGTTGTGTGAATAGTGTCACCAGCATTGTAAACGGTCTGAGCAAGGAACGTCTTGATGACCAAAGCCGAAAGAGGGCCTGATGCGAAAATGAGCGCCAAGATAAGAGCAAGGATACCAAAAGAAGTGAACTTCTCCTTTGCCTCAGGAGAGGCGCTTGCATATGAGCCTGATATTGTGGAGAGGGTGTTTTGGAATATTGCCTTCATGACCAATAGATAGAATCGTGAAGGGTTTAAAAAGGTTTCCTATTGGTTGGTTTAAACACCATTTTATATACACCTTTAATGGGCGTGCGCAAGCTGTCAGAAATGGCAAAAAGAAAGATGGCTGAAAGGGCCAGAAACACTAGCGAGAAGTCCAAGGGCGAGAGGACTGAAAGGGAGATGGTGTTGAACTGGATGGTCGAGATAGGGACTGCAAAAAAGCCGTTTGAAAAACCATAGGCCATATCAGTTAAAGGGAACAATAGGCCGATGCCTGCAGTGTCAAAATCCAGGGCTAGGTGGGAAAAGAAAAAAAGGGCTGAGACAAGAGCCGGCTTTCGTCCAAGCCAGAAATAGATGAGAGAGACGAGAGCAAGGCCAAGGAAGATATTGTGGAAAAAAGCGCGGTGGTAGATAAGAGTGAAATAGTCAAGATCAGGGAGAAGG
>JAIVYC010000195.1:0-2070 GCA_048635645.1 Sulfurovum sp.
TAACTGCTCCACTAGTATCATGATAGAGATTAAAAAAAGCCTACTTTAAAAAGATTGTCCTACCTGTCAAAATAGGGGCTTTTTCCGCTGATGCTCAATGGGATCGCCAATGCCACGTCTGCATCTATCAGACCAAGCCTTTTTGCCGCGAGGCCTGCGGAAAACATTATTCTGGCGTCCACTGACAGATTTGCGGTTGCCTTTGCTGCCGAGCCGAGCGCTATGCCCAGGTCAAGGAGCTTGAAGGCGCAGTTCGGGCCTGTGTAATCTTGTGTCTTTTTCTCTGCCGCAGCCTGCTCTGCGCATGACATGCCGCACGCGCCGCAGTTAAGACCCATGTTCGTGCCCTTGACACCTACTATCAACACTGCGTCTGAATTCTCAAGGCTCTTTGAATCTCTCTCAAAAAAGGAGTATCTTTGTCCTCTCTTCGCGATATTCCTCATCTCATCCACGATCCTTGGAATATCTTGCTTTTCAGCCACTGCAGTGACTATGTCATCCCTTCCTCCAGATTTCGGGGCTGTCCTCGCCGAGGTAAGGATCTGCCTTGCCAACGCGTCTATTCCTTCTTTTTCAGGATCTATCTTCATTTTAGAGAAAAGTGGGGCCAGGGCGATTTGAACGCCCATCCACGGGTCTCTTCAAACCCTGCAAGAGCAGTAGGCTTTCATACTACAATGATAGTAGAAGACCCATTCAGTCCTCATCGTCTCTTTGGACTCAGCGCTCCAATATGCGCTCCCATTCGGGATACTGGAGCCCGTAAGGATGCCTGGCTACCCCATGGCCCCCTATTTGTAGAAGGTAATAACACAAGCAGGGATTTAAACTTTTGGTAGGAAGGTTTTTATCTATTGAAGAATTAAAGAAACCAGAGGTCTGAAATGAAAAGCACAAAAGGATATGTAGATGCATTGTGGATCGCTGCGGTAATAGTGGTTATTATTGTACTGCTTATAGTACTCTCCTGATAAGCCTGATTGGAAAAAGCGTGTCAGACTGCATTTCTTATTTTATTAATTCTGCTTTAGTTAGAAGAAACTCTGGGAAAAGAAAAACAAAAATGGACCCGTCGAGATTTGAACTCGAGGCTTCTGGCTTGCAAAGCCAGCGCTCTACCAAACTGAGCTACGGGCCCTTAGCTTGACGGGTTCTTGGTCTCAGAGTACCCGCATTTGCCGCAGGAGGACCGGTCCTTGTGTTGAGCAAGAAATATGCCGCTCCCGCATCTTGGGCAGGGTTTCCTGATCCGTGTCAGTTTCCCGCCTTCTATCTTGTAAAAGCTTGACTTTTTGATCTTCTTGACCTTCTTTTTCGGTTTCTTCTTTTCAGCCATCAGTTCTCACTCTCTTTCTTTTCCACAGGTTTCTCTTTCTTTTCCTCGGGAGGTTTCTCTTTCTTAGGTTCTTCCTTCTTCTCTTCAGAAGGCTTCGCTTCAGGAGATTTCTTCTTTTCTTCTGCAGGTTTCTCTTCCTTCACTTCAGGTTTCTCCTTCTTCTCTTCCTTCACCTCAGGTTTCTCCTTCTTCTCTTCCTTCACCTCAGGTTTCTCCTTCTTTTCCTCAGCAGGTTTCTCTTCAGGGGATTCCTTCTTCTCCCCAGCAGGTTCTTCCTTCTCCTCGGTGGGCTTTTGTCTCTCGTATAGCTGCATGTTCTCAAGGAGGTCGTAGACCTTGACGTATATCTTGGCCTGTCTTGCGCCAAAGATATTATCTATCTTGTCAAGTATCACCAGTTCCTTGTCAGCACCATAAGTGCCTGCAAGGTATGCCTGTAGCTGTTCTCTTGAAGGGGTTTCCTTCTCATAGGTAAGTATGCCTCTTATCTCCTTCCTGTGCAGGAGTTTATTTTCTTTTTCCTCTGAAACATCGAATTTCATATGGTTCACCTTAATTTTAACGCGTATTTTCCAGGGAGCGTGACCCCCATTTTCTCTGCTATATCTGATCTGGACGCGTCAAAAATATATACCACGCCCTTCCATTTGTCAACTAGATTCTGTCCTTTACACGCTGGACAGACGCTCTTGTTCGTTATATAGTGGCACTCACTGCATGCTTTTTCCATT
>JAIVYC010000196.1:0-2044 GCA_048635645.1 Sulfurovum sp.
AGAGACCAGGAATGCCAGTCCCATGACCGCATCAACGCCATAGTTCAGTTTTGCCCTGTCCATTTTACTAATAATTGGTTTCCTCCATTTATGAACCTATCCTCCCCTTTCAATCTTTAAATACCACCAGCTCTTTACCACAGTACAATGATAGACAGTGTATTCACGCAGCTTTCTCTGATAGTGGTCATAGCTATGCTTGTGTCTGCTGTAATGCGCATTTTGAAACAGCCGTTGATAATCGGATATATCTTGACAGGGATAATAGTGAGTCCTTGTGCCTTGGACCTTATGGGCGTTGGAGATACCATCTCGACCTTCTCTCATATGGGCATAGCTTTCCTGCTTTTCATCGTCGGCTTGAATCTGAATCCAAGGCTTGTGAAGGAGCTTGGGCGTGTTTCTGTTATTGTCGGGCTCGGCCAGATATTGTTCACTTCGATCTTTGGGTTCCTTATCGCTCGTTTTTTTGGTTTTTCTTTTGTTTCCTCCCTATATCTCGCGATAGCTTTGACCTTCAGCAGCACTATCATCATAATGAAGATAATCTCTGACAAGCGGGAGCTTGAGACCCTTTATGCTAGGATCTCTATCGGTTTTTTGCTTTTCCAGGACCTTGTGGCCGTCTTGATCTTGATGTTTCTCCCCTCTTTTTCAAGCGGTGCAAATATCTCAGATCTCCTGTTCATGACGTTCTTTAAGAGCGTGGGCTTGATGGGTGTTCTTCTTTTCATGGGTGTTTATGTTCTCCCAAGGGTCGAGCAGTCGATAGCCAAGTCTCAGGAGTTCCTATTCTTGTTCTCTCTTGGCTGGGTGTTTGCCTTGTCCTCTCTCTTTAATTATCTCAGTTTCTCGATCGAGATCGGCGCCTTTCTGGCTGGTGTGACCCTGTCTTTGTCCAAATATCGCTATGAGATCATAGCTAAGGTCAGGCCATTGCGGGATTTTTTCATCATCCTCTTTTTTGTTTCTCTGGGCGCCCAGATAGAGTTCACGGTCCTGACCCACTATCTCCCTGTTGTCCTTGCCTTTTCCCTGTTCGTCCTGATAGGCAACCCCCTGATAGTGATGCTTATGATGGGTTTTGTCGGTTATACAAAGAAGAACAGTTTTCTGGTTGGCATAACCTCCTCCCAGATCAGTGAGTTCTCCTTTATCCTTATCGCTCTTGCTGTCAGTATTGGGCATGTACCCTCTCATATCCTGTCCATTGTGACCCTCATCGGTCTTTTGACCATTGCAGGCTCTACCTATTTCATGCTGTCTTCAAATGCCATATACAAGTATTTTTCTCCTTACCTTCGTATTTTCGAGCGCAAAGGAAAAAAGCTTGATGAATACAAGTACCATAAGGACGAGGCTTATGACATTCTTCTCTTCGGCTATAACCGCATAGGTTTTGATGTCTTAAGGTCTTTCCAGAAGTTGAAGAAAAAGTTCCTTGTCATTGACTATAATCCTGAGGTTGTGGTCAAGCTTGCGAAAGAGGGTTTTGATTGCAGGTATGGGGATGTGACCGATTCAGATATGCTTAATGATCTTGATCTTTCAAAGGTAAAGATGGCGGTTTCAACTATCCCCAATCTTGACATTAGCCTTTTCCTTTTGAATGAGCTGAACAAACGGGCCAAGAAGTCAGTGACCATCATGGTCTCTCATGAGATCGATGAGGCTATCGAGCTTTACAATAAAGGCGCGACCTATGTCATCCTACCTCATTTCCTTGGCGGCCATCGTGCCGCTACTATGATCGAGGAGTATGGCTTTAATTTCAGGAAGTTCCTGAAGGAGGGTGCTGCGCACATGAAGGACCTGAGAGAGCGCAAGATGCGCGGGCATGAGCACCCAACGCATGAGAAATAGTTTTTCAACCAAATGGTTTTTTCAGCGGGAGAGTTTTTTCCCTATCTCTTCCAGGCTGAGCAATTCCTGTTTTCCTGTCTTCATATCCCTTAGTGTTGCTTTTTTCTCTGCTGCCTCTTTTTCCCCTATGATTATAGAGTAATCTTTCCCTGAAAGGTCCGCATACCCAAGTGCCTTGCGT
>JAIVYC010000197.1:0-2031 GCA_048635645.1 Sulfurovum sp.
GCTATCGCATTCCTTATGGTGCCTGAGGCAACGCCTATGCGCATCTCCTCAAGTATGGTGCGCACAAGATATCTTGCCTCCAATGGCTGGGCTCTTCCCATGAGCTCGGATATTCCTGCAAGCTTGAGCTCAACAGAGCCTTTTCCTCTGATGTCTGCCAGGCGCTCGAGTTTCTCATGCACTTCCTTGAGTTCCAGCGGCTGCCTTGAGGCAAGGGTCTGCTGCCTTTTTCTCTGCACACAGTATTCGGCGGATAGGCCATAGTCGCCTGTGGACTTGACCTTTTCTGCTATCTCCTTTTCCTGCATCCCGGTTGACTTATATATCGCCTTTAGCATGAGCTTGCTGGCGACCCCTATCTCTCTCTCGCTCCATGAGGGGAACACTCTGCCTTGAGCTAAAAGGGCTGAGCTCTTGAGAAGACTGGCAGGGGTCTTTGAAAAGAAATCTGAAAGAAGCTCTATTTTCTTAAGGCGTTTTGTCGTTGACTCAAGTGAGTCATAGAGCCTGCATATCTTGATGTACCGCATCAATAGAATAGTAGCTGTCCGGGATTTAAATGCCTATTGCCCCGAAAAGGATACATGAATTGTTTCCAAAATAGAGCATCAGTAGACATAGAAAGCTAGTGCAGGTCCCTGATGCATTCAAGCACGATCGAGGTCTTTACTGATTTGACATAGTCTTTCTGGAGCAGATACTTCCCTGTGAATGCTCTCAGCTCTGACATCTCTTTTACTCTCAACTTAAGAAGGGCATCTGTGCTGCCTGCCAAAGTGAACGCTTCCTCGATGTCCGGAAGCCTTGAAAGCTCTGATACGACGTCATTTAATTTAAGCCCCTTTCCAGGGTCAATATAGAAACTAACAAAGATGAATGCAAGCAGGTCCTTTCCCATCTTTTCAGGGGAAACGATAACGCGGTATCCTTCTATGATCCCGTTTTTTCTCATAAAGTTCAGTCTGTCCGCGATAAAGCTTATTGAGAATGATGTCTCTTTTGATATCTCTTTCAGACTTGCCCTTGCGTTCTGCTCAAGAACCCTTAAGATGCACTTGTCCTTCTTATCCATGATATTATATGTATGGCAAAGAATCTATTTAAAAGATTGGAAAAAAACTATTATAGGAGTTGCTTATTAGGGCCATATGCTCTATGCATCCCATGCAGATCCTGAAAAAATGAGATATATCATACGCCTTTCAAAGGAACATGAGACCCTGCCAATGGCAGAGTTGAAAGCCGTTCTCAGAGGCAGGGTGCTGGAAGAGATGGGAAATCTTGTGCTCGTTGAATGCGCCAAACTAAAAGAGCTTGAAAACCTGGCCTTTGCGCATGAGATCGGAAGGGTGGTTTTTGACGGAAGACCTGAAGACTTCAAAAAATACGGGTTCAAGCCATCCAAAAAGAGCTTTAAGGTCAGAATAGGGGGGAACCCCTCTCTTACGCGTGAGCTTGGAAGGATCCTGCATGAAAAGACAAAAGCTCGGGTCGACCTTGAAAAGCCGGATGAGACGTTCATTGGTTTCATGTTCAATAAGAGACTGGTCCTGTCAAGACAGGTCTTCAGACGTCATAGCCGGGGCTTTGAAGAAAGAAAGGTAAGGTACAGGCCGTATTTTCATCCGACCTCAATGCATCCAAAATACTGCAGGGCAATGGTCAATCTGTCAGGGATCAGGAATGGCAGGCTTCTTGACCCTTTCACAGGGACAGGAGGGATATTGATAGAGAGCGCGATGCTTGGCAACAAGACACATGGCTCTGATATGGATGAGATGATGGTGCTTGGAGCACGGCAGAACCTTGCGCATATGGGACTCAAGGCTGAGATAAAGACCGCTGATGCAAGAAAGCTCTCCAAATATTTCAGAGTGAGATTTGACGCGATAGTGACAGACCCTCCTTACGGAAGGTCATCCAGCCTCATGGGAGATAAGCTGCAGTCCTTGTATGCAAGCTTCCTGAAAGAGGCCTTGAAGATCCTCAAGAAGAATGCAAGCCTGGTGGTCGTGGCGCCTGTGGATGTGG
>JAIVYC010000198.1:0-2050 GCA_048635645.1 Sulfurovum sp.
GCTACTTCAAGGACAGCACTTCGCCTGCAGAAACATACTCCACGATCTGCTTTAGCAAGACATTTGGGCCTGGAGAGGAATTTGACGCGCCTGTTATGATCGAAAACCTCAAGAAAGGAACGCATGAGATAACAGCGCTCATTTACCTGGGACCTGATATGGATGCTGAAATTTGGAAGAATGACTCTTTTGAGTTTGATGTGCCTTCAGATGATTGCCCAAAGGTTGAGATAGTCTCTGCGGATACTGACAAGGACAAGTATGAGCTGTTAGAGCCCGTGAAGGTAGAGGTCACTGTCAAAAACACTGGCACGAGAGATGTGGAAAAATTGAATGTTTCGATCGAATGGGTCCTTGACGCTGATGACAGGGTGTTGGATAAGACGGACTTTATCATTCCGCTTGCAGCAGGCAGCGAGGCAACATATTCCAAGATCAGCACTAAACTTGATGACTACATTGGACTGTATAAGGTAAGGGTGAGGGTAAAAGAGGTCAGAGAGCCTGCTGAGATCCTGCTCGCGGAAGAAAAGGACATCCTATTCCAGAAGTTGGCCTAGAACTCAGAGAGTGACTTTTGTTTTTTCGGCGGGTCGAATGGAAGTTTTATCTCTCCATATTTGCCGCCGCCTCCAGGGGTTATTTCTATCTTGCCTTGCCTGAACGCCTCTATGGCTCTTGCTGTGTTCTTGTTCTTTTGCGCTATTTTCCCGATGTCTGTCTCAAGAAGTACTGATATCTCTCCGCCGTTCTCTTCTACAAGTTCCCTCCATAGTGCCTGGACCTTTTTGGAGTAGGTGCTTGAGATGCCTAGGGACTTGGCAACGATCTCTATTAATGGGATCAAATGCTTGTATTCCGGCCTGAAAGAGGGGGACCGCGAGGCCCTTTTTGCGCGAGCTATTATCCTGTCCTTGACCCCCATCTTTATGATACCTCCACAATCGCAGCGCATGTTCCTTGCCTGGGCCTGCTCCAACGGGTAATGCTTGTAGCACCTATTGCAGGCTGTCAGATGGTATTTCCCTTCTCTGGGGTCATAGCCTGCATTCAGGGTTATCTTGTGGTCCTCTATTGCAGATTCAAGTGCCTGGAAGGAATGGTCCTCAAGCTCTATGCGATTGAATTCCCTGCCAAGCCTCATCGCTGAATGTGCATCGCTGTTCGTGAGAAAGGTCAGGTCGTTCAGTTCTTCTATATGGTCTGCCATCTCTGTATCTGCTGAAAGCCCGAGTTCCAAAAACCGTATCTTGCCAGCGTATTTCCCATAGCAGTCCTTGAGAGAAGAGAACTTCGCGTATATTGCGTAATAGGGTGTGAAAGCATGAGCAGGGCCGAGCATCCCACCAAGCTCAAGGACTATTTCCGCAAGTTCCTCTGGACCTATTGACAGCCTGGGCCTTCCATCCTTGTCTATGTCGCGGCTGTGTCTTTTAAGAGCTGAGTAAAGAGAGTCTGCAGTATCAAAGTTTGGAAGGAATATCAGCTGATGCACGAGCGCCCTATCCTGGACCTCTGTCTGCAGGAGAAACCTTGTGTCACTGCCATCCAGCCTGAAAAGCCCTCTCTCTTCCTTCAGGTTTTCCTTTAGATGCTTCAGCCATGTGGGGTGCAGGCAGTCAGAAGTGCCCAGCAGGTCAAGGCCCTTTAGTTTCGCATACTCCGCCATCAGGGGTATTGTCGTGCGCTTTGAGCTGCCTGCAGAGTAAGGGCCGTGAATGTGCAGGTCTGCGTTGACTTGCATCAGCCTATATATCTCAATTGCTCCTGCAGACTTCCTTTTGGCTGCTCCTCTGCACCCTTGGATGCTTTCTGTATCATCTGCTGTATCGTAGCCCTGAACTTTTCTATTTCTTCAGCGCGTTTTTCAAGCGCTTTCATGTCTATCTTTATCCTGAGTATTCTTGTGAGCACTTCAAGGACAGCTTCAGCGCTTTTTGCATCCACGAAAAGCGGATGTCCAGGTGTCTCGCCCATGAGACAGACTCCCTGCATGTTCCTTAATGCACCAAGCCCGAGGACAAGGCCTGATATGCCTACGATACTTCCT
>JAIVYC010000199.1:0-2046 GCA_048635645.1 Sulfurovum sp.
TCCATATATCCATAAACAACATTTATTTTTTCCCTCCTTTCTCCTTCTTCTCAGGCTCTGACATTGCGTCAAGGATATCCCCTGCCTTGCCGCCAGCTTTCTTGCCGCCCCATTTCTTGCCAAGGCCGAGAAGACCTTCTCCCTGGAGGAGATTCCTGAGTATCTTTCCAGCCATAGGAGCAAGGACGATGTATATGAGGTATTTAGCCGTGTTTATGCCTACATCGAAAAATGTACCTGCGACGATAATGATCATCAGGATAGGCATGAGCTTCTTCAGGATCTCACGTGCATCCTTTTCCTCGCCGACGATAGTGTACATAAAGAACATCAGGACATAGACGTTCAGGATAGCGGTGAGCGGCTCTGAAACAAAACCTCCGATAGGGTCAAGAAGACCAGGAGCAAAAGACTCGGCAAGAGCGCCTATTACAGCGACCCCTAACATGATGTTTAGCACGCCGTTCTCGCCCTTGAACATATCAGTAAAAGACATTGGTTAGTTATACTCCAGATTCATTTTTAAGCCTTTCCCGGCTAGCTGGAAAGCTTGTCTGCGGCTTCCCCTTCATCTTTGCCCTCTTTTTTTATCTCTTTGAGCTCATTTCTGTCGATCCTTCTGCTCTTCTTCCGCAACTTCACTTCCAGATCGGTAAGATAAGCAAAATAGGCCATCAAAAGCCGGATATACTCTATGTCGAAAATATGCTGCATCACGAACTGCTCATCCTTCTCAATGAGCTCCTCCAGAGCCGCGGCGTTCTTTTGCAGATGTCTATTACGCTTAGAGTAGTGGGAATCCATCTTCTGGATGCTTGAGAACTGAAGCTTAGCACCCTCAGACCTTCCCATTGAAGCACCCTCCCCTGTCGTCACCATATGTGCAAGCTCTCTTAGACCAGCTTCCTCCTGTCGAACCTGTTTGAAAAAAGCATTAGAAGCAGACGCAAGAGTGACCTGGAACCTTCCCTGCTCTGAATGGGCGGCATTCAGATCGTGCATTATCTTAGCAAGCTCTGCGATGATCTTCTGCTTTGCATTATGGATCACCTTGACCTGTGCGTCAAGGCTTGCCTGCTTAAAGTCAGTGCCCTCCCTAAGATCACGCCGCACAAGCCTTCTGGTGTAAGCGCTCTTTACGCGTTCGAACATTTAAGTGCTGACCTCCTCAAGCTGCTTTTTCTCCTCTTCCTTGCGCTGCTTCTCTCTTGCCCTCTCATCTCTCTTTAGTTTTGCAAGATCCTTTCTTATCTGCGCAGTTATCTCATCGAACATTGAAAGGGTCTCATGCATATCCCCAAAGACCCTCTTCTCCCTGATAAGCGCCTGCCTGCTTGACTCAAGCCTCTTTCGTATAGACTCCTCGCTCCTTGAAAGGTTCTTTATATCCTCGATCTGTCTGTGCTCCTTAAGCGCAGTATCCTTATACTCATCATAATGCAACTGGATGAAACTGTAAAGAACCTTCCTGAGAGCAGAAAGCTCTGAACTGATGGAATTCTGAAGCTCTGCCAGCTGTTTCTCATCAGTCTCAAGTTTCTTCATGAAGGTATCAAGCTCCGCACGCTCAACCCCCAGATCCTCTGCATCCTCCATCTCCCTTGTATAGATCCTCTTCAGCGCACCCTTAAACCGGAAAACCTTTCCCTCTGCCCTTGCCTTCTTCCTTGCGACGAGTTTGTGCTTTTTCAGGTTTTCCTCTGCCTCTTTTCTTGCCTTTTTGATATAGTCGACCTCAAGAGTATCTATCTTCTTCATTACCTCATTGATCTCGTCCTCTGGGCCAGTATCGCCTATGCTCTTCCTGATGCCGCCTAAGAAACTTGACTTTTCATGCTCTGATGCCCCTCCCATGCCCTTAAGCCAGCCGCCGAGGCCGCCGAGGCCGAGCTGGCCTTTGAAAAGCCTTGTAGCGATAAAGGAAACCAGGAGCATTGTAAACAAAATACCTGTGAAGGTAATGGGATCCTTTGTAAGAGACGGGTTCCTGAGCACCATGGAAATGACCAGGCTCACAAAGACAGCATTGATCCAGGAAGCGACCTG
>JAIVYC010000200.1:0-2045 GCA_048635645.1 Sulfurovum sp.
CATAAAAGCTGTCTGACATGTTCAGCCAGAGCTTTGCCGGAACTCCTGCAAAAGCTAAAGAGGAAAAGCATAAGATGCCCAAAACGAACAAAGCCTCTTTGAAAATAGAATATCTCATATTGCTGGTATTGGTCTTTAATGGTATAAATAAAATTGTCTTTGCTCGTATAAATAGGAGTCTATATAGAAAAGTTCCTCTCCAGCCAGCTACCCCTTCTCCAAAGACAAGCTAGAAACCAGCTTATACGCGAGACAGATGAGAGCAAAATAAAGCGCCATTGCAATGCCAGCCGAGCCTATGACAGGGGAGCTCCCAAAGAACACCAGGCCTGCAGGAAGCATGAACAAAGTGTGGGAGAGCGGGTAGAGGAGAGGGACACCATACATTCCTGAGATCATATCAGCGAAAAGATGCCCAAAGAGCATCAGGGATAATGCAATGGAATAAAAGAAAAGCCTTGGCTGCTTTGCTGAACGAAAATAGGCTGCCGCTGCGAGAGGGATCAAAGCGAAATAAAAGGCATGGAAAATGACAGGGATATTAAAGGCCTCGAATAGGTGCTGGATGTCAATGAAAAGAGAAACAAAGGAAATGGCCACAAGATGCCAAGGCTGATACTTCACCTTCAGAAGCTCAAGGAAGACAAAGCCCCCTGCAAGCGAGAGCACGAAATGAAAAAGAGAATCCATATGTCCCTTAGAGGATAGGAGGTTTTTAAAGATTTCTATGTCTTTCTAGCGGCCATATATGCAAGAGCCGGCAAGAGCAATAATAGCAAAATAGGCAGCAAACTGCTTGGGAAGACAGGCACAGGGCTTGGCGCCCCGGGATAAGAGTCAGGATCAAGAGGGTCGGTGCCGGCAAGAACCTCTGCATAATCAGAGAAACCATCCCCGTCAGTGTCAGGGTTCGTCGGGTCGGTCTCACCAGGATCTATCCTGCCATTGTGGTTTGAATCCTCCTCACCATCCAGCCGACCCTCTCCATCAGTATCATTGTTCAAAGGATCTGTAGTAGTATTAGTGTCCTGGTCAGGGATAAAGACCGAGAGATTGGTATGCGGCCCTTCAGGCGATTGGAGACCATACTCAGTCCCATCCTGGATGCCGTCACCATCGGTGTCTGTACTGTTCGGGTCTGTGGCGATGGATAGCTCAGTAGTGTCCAGCAAACCATCATCATCCTTATCAGTATCCAGGCAACCGTCTATTATTATCGTATAAGTGCAATTATACACAGGACAGACACCGGCTAAACAATAGTCATGCCCATCAGGCACATAATCCACCAGATCATCACCATCGCAATAGTCATCCGGACAATCCCTGAAGTCCCCGCAGATGTTCGAGTCATTGCTCGTGAAGACACACTGCGCGGTAAGAGGATTGCAAGAGTCATCAGTGCATGGATTGCCATCATTGCACACCTTCTGTGAGCAAGAGCAACCCTCAGGATCCACCACTTCACCTGAAGGCGTGCCAGGACAGGAATCATTCACATCTAGAACACCATCACCATCAGAATCAAGAACAACCGTGAAGTACACAGAGTCTGAATCCAGTTCACCGCCTGAATTGTTAGAGTGAAGGATCAGTTCATACCCTCCGTCGGATAGGTTTAGAACCGTATTTCCGACTATGTAAACCGGCAAGCCGCCATCCAAGACATACCACACTTTATCAGGGATCTGGCTTGTGGAGTAGTTCAAGTCCACTGCGCTAACGTAATAGGTCGTATTCAGAGGGGAAAGGATCGTCACAGTATATTCTGGCGGCGGAGGCGAGACCTGGTTTACAGTCACCCTCAGCCCATCTGACACATCTAATTCCCCATCAGAAACCGTCACTATCACATCATAGACCCCCGCATCACCTGCATATGTCTGCCAGGTGAAGACGTTGTCTGCTTGCGTGAACCTGGTGTCGTTTATTGAATAGGTTAAAGTGTCATTGTCAGAATCAGAGGCGCTTGCAGTTATGGTCACCAACTGACCCTCATTGACAGAGATATTGGCTATCGGCTGCAAGACCGGGGGTCTATTCTC
>JAIVYC010000201.1:0-2000 GCA_048635645.1 Sulfurovum sp.
ATACAGCATAAACTCCAAACTGGATGACTTAACAAAAAACCAGGGTCTTGATTACATAGAGGTCAGCAACAGCCCGCCAAAGAACAGCCTCAGATATTCATGCAAAGACAATGGCACGCGATGCACAACATATGAACTTGGAAGCTCTTTTTTTGTGGTCCCTGAGGATTACAGGATGGTAAAGACATCAATATTGAGCGCGCTGAACCAGATAGGATCCATAAAACACAAGACAATAAAAAGCAAACAGTGGTTCAGGAGAGAAGACAAGAGGTCTCTTTTCTCAAGAAATAAAGCTGTGGTCTTCCTTCCCACACCGCCAAAGACAGTCAAAAAAGGTGAACTGATATACAAGGAACTTGTAGGAGACAAAGAGAGAGATATCTATTCCCATGACACAAATGTCATACTCAGGTCAAAGCTTGTGCATTTCACACCAGCAAGGGAAGTGCTTATAGATATGATAAAAAAGAAGAAGATCAAGCAGATAAAGTAAACATAAGAATATCTAGAATCTATCCAGACATGATCTCAGCCGGTCTCAAGCGTGTGGCCGCTTCGTGTCCTTTTTCCTTCAGCGATTGTCTTACCTATAAGGTTTGAGAGCCTAACCCTATTTAATCTCATCTTTTCTTTGGCCTTTGAATCATGGTCTTTTGGGAGTTTCTCTGGCTCAAGACCTGATATCTTTATCAGTTCCTCAGCATCGTCAGCTGTGTCCAGATTACCTATGATCTCTGCGAAACTGCGCTCTTTCGCTGCCTCTACCAGTCTCTCAGAAGCTGTAGCGATATATGCTGTTATACCTTTCTCCCCGATAACATCCATAATCACTTCCAGTTCAGCATCCACATATTTTCTCAGGAAATAGGGGTGATAAAGCAGCACAACACTGTGTTCCGAGGCGTTGCCAAGCATTTCCTTGATCTTTGAATGCTGTTCATGATAAAATAACTTCCCGGAACTTGAGCTGGTATCTGCATCAAGTATATATATGCGGTCTTTAGGGCTTATCTTCACATCTCTTGCGGTCACAGGAAGCCCTGCCTGCGCAAGCGCAAGATTAAGCGCTACAGTATCCATATAATTGCGGCATGCCGTCTTTGTATCAGTATCACCCACAAGATTCTCAAAACCACCTATCTGCGTGATATTATCTTCAATATCTGCAATCTCAGGAATGCTCATAGAAAGGAATTCCTCCTTTGTCTTATTGAAATAGGTTGCGAAAGCTGCAAGATATTTCAGCTCCACAAGAGCCTTCTCAAATCCTTTTACATGATCATCATAATATTCCTTCAATCCCTTTTGAGAAAGATTAGGGTAAAAATCAACACTAAATTCATATTTTCGCTCTAAAATATCCTGCATTTTTTTAAACAATTTTTCCGGTTCTATCTCAGGGGTAAAGATAAACCCTTTCCAACCATCAGATGAGCATTGCAATTGTTCATCAAAATATTTTTGCTTTTCAATTAAATCATTGCCTAAAAAAATAAGATTATGGAATGTCAGCGAATTCGCCCCGATGTCAAGTGCCACATCAAGCAGTGCTTCTAAATGCAGATAATTATATTTTGTAATCGTGCACTGCAGATTAACCAACGGCTTTTTAAGCCCCTTTTTCTGCTTATAACTTTTAAGTTCTTTTAAGCCATCGGTAATGTTTTTAAACAACCCCTCCATACCCCGAATAGTATCATGCAGTTTTTCTCCCCCATCAAGCGAAACATTAAGCTCATCAAGTCCCGCGTCTGCTATCTGCGCTGTCCTGCCTTTTATCATAGCAGCGTTAGTGATCATTAAACTATGCATTTTCTTTTGTTTAATGTAGCGAATCAGATCTATGCAGTCAGGATATAGCAACGGCTCTCCCCCAAAAAGTGTAATGCTTGGCTTGAAAAAACTCACACTGTCTATAAGTTTTTTAAGCTCATAAAAAGAAAGTTGTTCTTTTATATCATCTTTATCTTTTGTCTTAGTAACTCCGCTTTCCCCCC
>JAIVYC010000202.1:0-2038 GCA_048635645.1 Sulfurovum sp.
ATCCTGGTTCCATCTTCTTGAAGAGGTTGAGAACGAACGCTCCGAGCAATAAACTCATCCCAAGGATCCCTATGGTCAACGGCTCCATGCTCCTAAAATAGTTTCCCTCTATTTAGCCTTTCCTGCCGCGGTTCACCCAAAAGTTTTTATATTCTCCTGGCAATACTATCCTCACTACTAGGAGGATTTACTATGGCAGGATTTCTTGAAAAGATATTGGGTGAAACCAAGAGACCAGAACCAGGCGAGAACGAGGACTTCCTTGAGTTGGACTGGGACAGTTCTTCCACTGGCGACAGACTGACTTTCAAGACCCTGGACATTGAGAGATACGCGGATGTTGACCGTGTTGTTGATGCTTTGAGAGATAAGCGTTCTATAGTGCTTATGCGGATCAAGACAAGGATGTCCCATGACAAGACCGAGGTCAGGCGTGCCATCAGAAGGATCCAGAAGTCTGTGTATGCTTTTGGAGGCGATATCATAGGCCTTTCTGAGGAGATGATCCTTGTCACTCCACCGGTCGTTCTGATAGAGAGGGACAGTGACTCTGCCAAGAAGATAGAGCAGGTCAAGTCCAAGATAAGGTCAGGCTCCTGACCTTTGATCTATTTTTTCTCACCCACGGCTTGTTCTTTCAGTTTTTTCGCGGTCAGGTCCCCTATTATATAAGCCAACTTATCAAGCTCAGCGCTCCTGATCTCCTTCACCCCTTTTATCCCCTCTTTCATCAGTCTTCTTGCCTTGACCCGTCCGATCCCTTTGAATCTCACCAGCGGCAGCAGTTCCTCTTTGATCCCGTATTTCATTCTTGTTCTCAATCTCTTGGTCTCTGCATGCTCCTCTTTCCTCTTCACTATCCTCGCGATCTCCCCGAACGCATATAGCAGCCATTCTGCCGCATCTATCTTTCTCTTTAGTATCCCTGGCGCCATATTGTACTCTTCCAGTATCCTGTCCTCTGTTTTTTCTTCAAGCCATTCTTCAAGTATCATGCTGTTCTTCACTGCGCTCAGGTATTCATCCAGTTCATACCCGTCCTCTGGGGTCTCAAGCCATTCCTCGTGTTTTTGCAGGGCAATGAATACCTCGTCCTCTTCTTTTTTCCTGACCCTTGCAAGCGGTCTCATCTCAGAGGCAAGCGACAGCTGCACCAGATAGGAGAACTGGCTCTTCCTCTTTCCAAGGGATCCTATGAACTCATGAGCGGTAAGAGGGTCTATGTACATCTCTGCCACTCTTTTTCCAAGTCTTGTTGACCTGAGCATCCCTTTGGTCTTTTCGGCAAAGCCCCAGGCTTCCAATTCCATGATGACCTTTTCAAGTATGCTTTCAAGTCTTTCAAGACTCTGATACTGGTGCCCGTGGAATGTCCCGGCAAAGAACTTGAGTATCTCTTTCTGGAGCATGATGTCCTGTGATATCAGGCCGAGCATATGCATTCTTAGCACTGGTTCTATCCCCAATTTGGAGTATATCTCTTCCACCTGCCCCTCGATATAGTGCTCCCAGAGCATCTCGTATTCCTTCAGGTTTCTGGCTATCAGTACTGAGTCTCCCTCTTTATCATATTTCGGCCTGCCTGCTCTTCCGACGAACTGCTTGTATTCTATCACAGGTATGTGTGATGCTCCTTGTCCGTCAAATCTCGTCACATCCCTGACTATGACCCTTTTTGCAGGTATGTTCACTCCTGCCGCGAGTGTCGGCGTGGCGCTTATCACCTTTATCTGGTTCTTCTTGAAGCCATCCTCTACCACTGCTCTTTGTTTCTGGGCAAGCCCTGCATGATGGAATGCGATCCCGTTCTCAATGCATTTTGCTAATCGTGTGCATTGTTTTGTCGGCGTTTCAAGCACCTTTAGTATCTTCCCTGCCAGTTCAGCAAGCTCTTTTTTCTCCTTTTCCTCAAGGTACTCTCCTGTGACGCGCGAGAGTCTTTCTGCCACTGATTCTGCTGAGTTCCTTGAGTTCACGAATATCAGCGCCTGTGAGCCATTTATGATAGAGTCCTCTGCAAGCATCAGCACTTCTGTTT
>JAIVYC010000203.1:0-2010 GCA_048635645.1 Sulfurovum sp.
GAGTGTACATCTGCTTGAAATCAGTGACCTTCTTAGCAATAAGATCAACGCCGATAGGCTCGCCATAAGTGAGCTGATGCGACTGGGCATCGATCCTCATCTTGTCGACAAGCCGCCTTCCATCAGCCACAAGACCTGAAGTAGCTGCTGCAATATGATCGTCAAGCTTATAGATCTTCTCAGTGGACTCAGCAACGACGAGATGATCAGTGATGTTCTTATCCACTGCAATGAGAACACCATCTGAATAGGTCAGTCCAAGACTGACAGTACCCTTCTTGACCGCCTCTCTTGCATACTCCACCTGGTAAAGGCGCCCGTTAGGGCTGAAAACCGTGATCGCTCTGTCATAACCCATTTCAGGCATATTCATAGGCTCCATATCTACCACCATTTCTCCCTTGCTTTTTTAATAGTGCCGCTCACGCCGAGCGTGCGTGCAATAATATTAGTGCCATCAATCTCTGTCAACAGAGCAAGTATAGCTTTAACAGATTGCCTTTTCTTATACATAAACCTTATGATTCCCCTGTTGTCCTCAAAAACCAGAAGGGAAAGTTTTAAAGAGGAATAGCCGCGCTCGCCAAGAAAATGAAGGCCAGTGCGGTTGAGGGCGCGGATGAGCTGGTCCTTTGAAAAGGAACTGTCTGAAATAAGCTCAAAGACAAGATATCTTCTCCTGGAGCGCATTGACGGGCGAAGGGGTTTTAGCTTCATGAGAGGAGATAGAGAAAGAAGGTTTATAAATTAGTCGGAAAAAAGGGGAGGTCGCTGGCGTATCCTGAGCGGGATTTCCGCAGAGAAACGATTTGTGGTGCAATTGCGCCTTGGGTAAAATATTTATACACGTGAGTACAAAAAGTATCCAATGTTGGAAACACTGATAACTTCGAGGGTCCGAAGAAAAGTTCTTGCACTCTTCCTGCTGAACCCGGAAAAAGAGTTTTATGGAAGGGAAGTTGCACGCAGGACCGAAGAGAACGCGCACGCGGTCAGCGTTGAACTTGGACGGCTTGAATCATCCGGGCTGCTCAAGAGCAGAGCGAGCGCCAGGCTCAAGTATTATTCCGCGAATAAAGGATATCCCATATACGAGGAGCTGAAAAGGATCATGATTAAAACCGAAGGAATTGGCGATCTACTTCGGAAGGGACTTGGCGCTGCCGAAGAGCTAAAGTTCGCATTCATATACGGCTCATTCGCAAAAGGAGAAGAACGGGCAGGCAGCGACATAGACCTTATGATAGTCGGAGAGATCCAGCCCAGTAAGCTCAACCGAATGATACGCGCTCTAGAGCGGCAGATCGGAAGGGACGTAAACTACTCCATATATCCTGTAAATGAATTTGTTGCACGCAGAAAAGAGGGATTCATACAAGATATTCTGAGATCAAAAAAAATAATGCTCATAGGACGGGAAGATGAACTTAAGCGACTTGCTGAATGAAGGAAAAATAAAAGAGATATCAAGGGATAGACAGCAGGCAAAGGAATGCCTTGAAGGAGCGGCTGGAGATATAAGAGCGGCAAAGAAACTGATCGGCACAGACCCAGACTGGACATACAGCATCTCCTACAATTCAATGCTAAGGTCCGCACGAGCGATGATGTTCCTTGACGGATATGCACCAGCCGGTGAAAACCATCACAAAACAGCGATCGATTATGCCGATGTCAAGTTCGGAAGGAAACACCGAAATTTGATAGATTTATTTGGATCAATGCGGAAAAAGAGACACCGTGCAGTCTATGACAGGATCGGTGCGATATCAAAATTCGAGGCAGAAAACGCAGTAAAAACAGCTGAAGAACTGCTTGAGATCACGACAAAAAAAGCGCGAATATTTCAATAGGCGGATGGGCAACATACCTCTATGAAATCCAGAGATATAGTTGTAAGAGCAGACGAATTGTGGAAACTCAAAGACCTCCTTATCCAAGCCCAAAAAGCAAACCTCCCTGGTAAACCATGAAAGCCACTATCCAAGCAACAACAGTAGTGTAAACAGC